>JAAKFT010000041.1 GCA_011064935.1 Chlamydiota bacterium
CGTTGCCTGGAAGGGAATTGAGAACATCTACTTTGTTGATACTAATAATCCAGGATCCAGCTTCAACAAAGAGCGCACACTCTCCATGCAAGGGCCTTACGCCCATCTAGGTATTTCGTTCTAGACGCTGTTTGAGGCCCGTATATCTATTTTTAACATCGTCATTGGAAATAGCAATATTGAGTGCTTTGGGTGTGCCAACCAAAACGCAAACTTTTTTGCCTCTAGTGACTCCGGTGTAGAGAAGATTGCGGTGAAGCATGATAAAGTGGGTGGTGTGAACAGGGATGATCACACAGGGACATTCACTGCCTTGGTATTTGTGGATAGAGGTAGCGTAGGCTAGAACGATCTCATCTAAATCACGGAAGGCATAGACAACCTCCTTGCCATCGAAGGAGATGATAAGTTCATGCTCCTCTCGATCGATCATTTTGATCCGTCCGATGTCGCCATTGAAGACCTCTTTGTTGTAGTTATTCCGGATCTGCATCACCTTGTCGCCAAGAGCAAAACGGCTTCCTCCGTAGGAAAGGTAGTTTTTTTGGGGATTGAGATTTTTCTGCAAGACGTGGTTGAGATTTTCGATCCCGATCACCCCACGCTTCATGGGGGCTAACACTTGAATATCTTCGAAAGGATTAAAGCCGTATTGCTTGGGCAATCGCTCTCCGATCAATTTGAGGATTTGATCTAAGGCCTCTTCTGGCTCCGGAGTGTGGATAAAGAAAAAGTCGCTATTGTAATCATTTTCAATGTCAGGAAATTCACCATTTAAAATCTTGTGGGCGTTGGTGATGATCTTTGAGCCGGCCGCTTGTCGGAAGATCTCTTTGAGCATGGTCACGGTGATCGAGTCGCTTTCGATCATATCCTTGAGCACATTGCCGGGGCCGACACTGGGGAGTTGGTAGATATCGCCGACAAAGACCACTCTAGCTGATGAGGGGATTGCCTTGAGCAGATGGTACATCAACTGAGTATCGATCATCGAGGCTTCGTCGATGATAAAGAGATCTCCGTCGATGGGATTTTCCCGATTCCTCTGAAAAGATCCGCGCTTAAAATCATATTGAAGCAGAGAGTGGATAGTGGAGGCGTCTCTGCCGGTAATTTCGGCCATTCGTTTGGCCGCCCGTCCGGTGGGAGCAGCTAAGATGATGCGGCTGGTGAGCATCTGGGTGATTCTCAAAATCGCTTTTGTGATGGTGCTCTTTCCGGTTCCAGGCCCGCCGGTGATGATGTGCAGCTTCTCTTCTATCGATTTTCTGATCGCCTCTTTCTGATTCTCTGCCAACTCAATGCGCAGCTGTTCTTGCGCCCACGTCACCGCTTTATCCACATCGACAGAGCGGAGGCGACAGGGATGGTTGGCCAGTCGGTAGACCTCATCGGCGATTCCCTTTTCGCAGAGGTAGAGGTTCTTTGAGAAGAGATGGTCATCCTCAATATAGAGGATCTCCTCTTTGATCAGATGGTCGATACGCTCTTGGATTAGCATCTCGTCGACCTGAAGCGTCTGCTGAGCCACATTGAGGAATGATTCGAGGGGATAGCAAACATGGCCCGCAGCCGAAAGCTCAGAGAGCACATATTCGATCCCAGAATCGATCCTCGTGGTCGCCTCATTGGGGTAGCCCATCTTTTTGGCGATCGTATCTGCCTTCTTAAATCCTATGCCGACGATGTTCTGCGCCAGCAGGTAGGGATTTTCTTTGACCCGTTCGATCGTTTCCTTGCCATAATTTTTGAAGATCTTGTGGGCGTAGGTTGAGCTCACACCGTACTTCTGCAAGAAGATCATCACCTCTCGCACCGATTTTTGCTCATTCCAGAGGGTTTTGATAGTTTCCAGCCGTTTTTTGCCGATCCCAGCAACCCGGAGCAGTTTTTCCGGATGCTGGTCGATGATGTCGAGGGTCTCGGCGCCGAATTTCTTTACGATCCTCTCAGCGTAGATCGGGCCAATCCCTTTGACCATACCCGATTCGAGGTACTTTTTTATCCCGTCAACGTCATTGGGGGCTTCGATATGGTATTCCTGGATGTCGAGCTGCAAGCCATACGAGGGATTGTTTTTCCAAGTGCCGATGCAGCGGATGTTTTCGCCCTCCTGTACCCCAGGAAGGTTGCCAACGATTGTAGTGAGTTCCTGTCTGCGCGGCTGTTTGAGTCGCGCTACGGTAAACCCGTTCTCCTGGTTGTGAAAAACAATTCTCTCGATCTGACCGAAGATTTGATCCATAGATGTTATATTTTTATAGTTAAAAGTTCATCCCAGCGAGTGGTATAACAGGGCGAGCGCAGCATTTGGCGCCTCTTTTCAGGTGAATGGCACCCCTCGGCAGCAAATTGAAGGATAGAGTAGCCGAATTTGCGATTAGTAGCGTCGACAAGCTTCATCACAGTCTCTTCTTTTTCCATATTTTGTTCAGCGAATAGGTCGGGTTGAAAACCGTTGACATCGACGAGTTCTCCTAGCAAAACCCCTCCTTTTTTGTAGGCGTAGCCCGGGCGAAAAATCTCCTCGAGAGCCTGCTTAGCATAGCGAATCAACGTCGGAGTATAGTCGGTTGGCTGAGGAAAGACAATCTGAACCCGATTTCCGTAGTAATTATTTTGGTGAGGACTGGTCATAATGAAAACCTGTAGCCAGCTGGCTCGGCTCTCTTCCTTACGCAGCTTCTCAGCGCCTCGGACCACATGGCCTATAATCGCTTCGGTGATCTCTGTCTTGGTGTGGAGAGGGTCTCTCCAGGAGCGCGAGGTCATGATGGACTGTTTAGCTGTGGGGGCATCATCGATAGTGAAACAGGGGATCCCTCGCAGTTCCCAGACGGTTCGCAGACCGGTGACGGAGAGATTCTTTCTGATCCAGAGATCCTCTTGCCCGACGAGCTCTCCCGCCGTAAAGATTCCGCGCTTTTTAAGAAAGTCAGCCAGCCTCCTTCCAATTCCCCAGATCTCTTCGACCGGAAGATCGTCTCTCACTTGGTCGATCCTACAGACACCCCGACGTTTGAGGTCGCTTTTGGCCATATGGTTGGCCACCTTGGCGAGCGTTTTAGTGGGAGCGATCCCTATCGAGACCGGAATGCCTGTCCATTGGAGCACTTTTTGCCGGAGGGAGCGACACTCTTTGATGGGATCCTTCACCTCATCGAGTGAGAGAAAGGCCTCGTCAATGGAGTAAATTTCCAGCTCAGGATTGAAAGAGGCGAGTATCTCCATCACCCGATGGGAGAGGTCGCCATAGAGAGCAAAGTTGGATGAACAGACGATCACACGCTGTTTTTCGATCACCTCTCTCCACTGGAAAGCCGGCGCTCCTACAGGAATGCCCAGCGCCCTGGCCTCTTGGGAGCGAGCGACGATACACCCCTCGTTATTGGAGAGCACCACCACCGGCTTTCCAATGAGTTTAGGGTTGAAGAGCCGCTCGCAGGAGACATAGAAATTATTACAATCAACGAGCCCGATGGACGACATAAGTAACTACCCCCCAGACCTGAAAATCTGACTCCTCAGTCACCTCGATCGGATCGTAGCTAGGATTCTCTGGCAGAAGATAGAGCTTGTCACCCTTCTTGTGGAGACGTTTTACCGTGAACTCTCCATTTAGAAGGGCTACGACGATCTTCCCATTCTCAGGTTTTAGGGAGCGGTCTACAATCAAAATATCTCCTGACTGCATTCCAACTCCTGTCATCGAGTCTCCTTCGACACGCACGAAAAAGGTGGCAGCTGGATGCTCTACTAGAAGCTCATGGAGGTCGATCTTTCTCTCAAGATAATCATCAGCGGGAGAGGGGAAGCCAGCCGCTACCCCGCCTTCAAAGAAGGGGAGTTGCCCTTCTTTTTCGGAGGCAATCCGGTAAATATTATTTGGATTCAGAGGAAGAGCGTTTTTTGGCATGATTTTTGCTAGTCTGTATCTAAACAATTATAGAAAGATCGACGATTTTAGTTCACAGATTTTCTGTATAAACCTTATAATTGGCTAACTTTTGGGGTGTGGTTATGGGTCTACTCTATGCTCTTGGAGCCTGTCTTGTCTGGGGATTGATCTTTGTGATTCCCCACTTTTTGGGTGATTTTACGGCTATAGAACTCACTTTAGGCCGCTATTTATGTTATGGGATTCTTTCTGCGGTCTTATTCTTCCGAAGAGGGACGTTTCATCTACGCCGCTACCCTCTCAAAGTATGGGGGACAATTCTTCTCTTTGCCTTGATTTCCAATATGCTCTATTACGTTGCTGTGGTGGTTGGGTTGCGCTATGCTACGGCCCCCGTCACTGTTTTGCTTTTGGGGATGTGCCCTATCCTTGTAGCTTTTTACGGCAACTGGCATACCCGGGAGATCTCCTTCCGCACTCTCATTATTCCCACTCTGTGCATTGGTTTTGGGCTGGTTATGGTGAATATTAGCGAAATTGATTGGGGGTTCGGTCTCTACAGTGCTAGACAATATATCTGGGGGTTGTTGTCGGTTATCTCGGCAGTTCTTGGGTGGAGCTGGTATGCCGTTCAAAATGCTCGCTTTCTAAAGAAAAACAGTGATGTAGCATGCACCGATTGGGCGACGCTTATCGGTGTGGGCACCCTCTTTTGGGTGATCATTTTTGGGGCTGTCTTACTGTGGGTTCCACAGCATCAGCTGAATCTTGGCAGATTCACTCATCTCTCAGGAGAGACCCTCCGTTTCTTAGGTGGTGTTGCAATCCTAGGGGTGGTGAGCTCATGGTTGGGGTGTTATTTTTGGAATCGAGCGAGCTCCTGTCTGCCCATGTCTTTGATGGGGACGCTTATTATTTTTGAGACAATCTTTAGCTTAAGCTTTGTCTTTCTCATTCAGAGGCAAATGCCAACAATTTGGGAGTTTATCGGTATTGCCGCAATGGTCGCCGGCATCTTTACGTTTATGAAAAGCGTCCCAAAACCTCAACCTCAATCTTCCCCAATTCCTATTACTTATACTCAAAATCAGACCATCCAGTCTGACAAAAGCGATGTTGAAGTTTGAGAGTGTCGAGCTTCTCAACATCAGCCTTTTTCAATTTGAAATCAAAAATCGCAAAGTTCTCTTCGAGATGCTTCTTTGAAGAGGCCTTGGGAATAACAGGGATCTCTTTTTCGATCGCCCATCGCAAGAGAATCTGCGTGATCGTCTTGCCATGACTTTCTGCTATCTGCTCCACAAGAGGATCGGCAACAAGCGCCCCCTTCCCGAGAGAGCGGTATGCGATTAGCCGAATGTTCTGTTTGTTGCAATACTCCAGCAGCTCCCTTTGGTAAAGATAGGGATGAAATTCTACCTGGTTGGCAGCAGGGGAGAAGCCCCACTCTAACATATCTTTCAGATGGCGAACGGTGAAGTTGCTCACCCCCCAGGCGCGTATCTTGCCCTTCTCTTTCAGTCTCTCCAGTTCTTGAGCCATAGGTTTCATCGGCAGCTCTCGATCAGGGTAGTGGATCAAAAAAAGGTCGAGATAGTCGATCCCAAGCTCTTGGAGTGCTCGATCGCAACTTTTGGCAATGGTTTCATTTTCGAGGTGTGAGGGTAGAAACTTGGAGGTGAGAAAAAGTTGCTCTCTTGGAAATCCTCTCATGGCCTCTCTGATATCCTTGTGGTTATCATAGAGATGGGCAGTGTCGATATGGCGATAGCCGATCTCGAGGGCTGTGCGCACAGCCCTTTCGCACGGCTTTCCCCGGAGCTCCCATGTGCCTATGCCCAGAAGTGGCATAGAAACAGATGGAGTTAATGAAACTTCATAACGACTCATGAAAAACCTCATCCATGATATAGAGAAAGAGAATAAAAGTTACAATCACCAAACGATGATTCTCTCACCCTGGTTAGTCACTCTCTACACCTTGATTCCCATGGGGGTAGCGATTTTGGGAGGCACTTTGGCCTCGGTCTATCTACCCAAGCCAAAAATCGTGAGTATGCTCCAACACTTTGTGGCAGGCATCGTCATCGGTGCTGTTTCAATCGAACTTCTACCCAAGATCGTAGGACATGCCTCTCCATTATCCATCGGAGTCGGTTTCGCCTCTGGTGTAGTACTGATGTTCCTCTTGCATGAACTCTCCCATCTCCTCTCCTCCAAACAAGCCCTCGGACTTATCACTGCTTCAGCCGTCGATCTTTTTATCGACGGGATGCTGATAGGCATCTCTTTCTTGGCGGGGAAGGAGAGTGGTCTTCTTATTGCGATCTCTCTTAGTTTGTGCGCCTTTTTTCTCAACCTCTCGGTTTCAGCAACCCTGCGTCAGAGAAAAGCCGCCAAATTACTCCAGTGGAGTTCGCTGCTTTTCATAGCTCTGATGCTCCCTCTCGGCGCACTGATTGGCAGCGCAGTGGTTGGACAGTTTCCCAGTACAATTCTCTATGAAACACTCGCTTTTGGAGTAGCAGCCCTTCTCTACCTTGGTGTCGAGGAGCTTCTGGTAGAAGCCCATGAAGGGCCAGAGAGTCCATGGGTATGCGCTACTTTTTTTCTGGGGTTCCTTGTAATATTGTTGTTTAGGCTATGACCTTGTTAGACTTTATCCTGTTTTCTTCTCTCATTCTCACGCTCGTGGGTGTTGGGGTCTACAAATCTAAACGCATTCAATCTGAGTCGGCCTACCTCTTTGCTGATAGAAAGACCAAATTCATCGCCTTGACGGCCACCCTGGTCATGACAGAGTTTAATAGCGCGACACTGATCTCCTTCTCCTCTCTCGGTTATGGCGCTGGATTTTGGGCGTTGACCCTCCCCTTTATTTTTCTCTTTGGCTTGCTCTTCTACGCAGGGACCGTAGCCAAAAAATGGAAGGAGTTTGATGGTCACTCCGTCGCCGGCTTCTTTACCCAGCGCTATGGGCGGGACATTGGTCTCTTTGCCAGCAGCCTGCTACTCCTCGCGATGGTAGGGTTTAGTGCCGCCTATATCAAATCGCTCATTCTCCTCTTCCAGCCTCTCGTTCCCACCGTCAGCCCCTGGTTGCTTAGCCTTCTACTTCTGGCCATTATTTTTGCCATGAGCCTGCGTGGGGGATTAGTCGCCATCATTCGCACCGATATGGTTAGCATGGTCCTGATGCTCCTCTTCTTTCCACTCGTGGCTTTCTTCATGTGGAAGTCCGCAGCTCTTCCCGAAATCTCAGTGGCCATCGAACAGAGTCACACTATCCTTCCCATTCGCTTTATCTTCTCGCTGATTATCCTCACCATGTTCACCTACATCCTCGCCCCCTGGTATGGGCAGAAGATCTTTGCCGCAGCATCTAAGAAAGTGGCCTACTGGTCGGTAGTCGTTGCCGCGCTGCTCGTTTTTCTTCTCTACGGCTCAGCTATCTTTGCTACAGCGCTCTTTCGCTATCGAGGATTTGGCGCGCCCTCCTGGGAACAGGCTTTTCCTGCGCTGATCCACACCATTCTACCTCGTGGATTCAAAGGGTTTGCCTATGCCCTCTTCTTCACCACCTCAGCCACAACGCTCACCGGTATTTGGAGCGCCATGTCAGCCATGTGGATAGGGGATTTTCTCAAAAGCCCCTCCAAGCAGACCGATTACAGAAGATCCATGGTCGCGACGCTCGTTTTTGCTGGAATCTCCTTCCTTCTCGCCAATACCCTCGTCGACAAAGTCTTTGACAAGCTTATCCTGGCCAATATCCCTGTCGCAGCCCTTTCATTTGGCCTGCTCGCAGGATTTTATTGGAAAAAAGCCTCCAGAGTAGGGGTGGTCATCAGCATTTTGATGGGCTGTACTTGTGGAATAGGGGCCTACTTGATCTTTGGCGAGGCTGGAGGATATACCTGGTACTGGGCCGTCTATGGCATCCCTCTGATCTTTCTCACCGGCATCGCAGGTTCATTATTCCAGAAACAACCTAGTAATAAGCAGGCCGAATTGACTATAAGATCAAGCGATGCTTGATTGAGGGGTTCAATGGTTCTTTGAGCACAGAGTTTCGATGATGGTGTCGACAGAGGGTGAGAGTTCACTTCGGTAAAAGTCTTCGTAGAGATGCTCCTCATAGGATTTTACATAGGCTACTTCAAAGCCTGTGGCGAGAAGATGCTTCTGAATGGAAGCCTCAGTATGGAAATGGCGCCGATAAGATTCGCCACTCACAGAATAGCTAGTCAGACCACTTGTAGGATCTGGTTGCTCTTTCCGACATGCTGTGGAGCGAACGACAACATAAAAGCGACCTCCACACTTTAATACTCGATAGAGTTCGCCTAGAGCATTGGTGAGTTCTGTTCTGGGTAAATAGTGAAGAACTAGCCGGGCGTAGATAAAGTCAAAGTGGTTATCTTCGTAAGGAAGCGGCTCTGAGACATCTTCAATTTTGACAGCGATCTGCTTGGACAAACCTTTCGCATCAACCTGCTCCCGAACAAATTTGGCCCCTTCCACATCAATAGTGGTAGCTGTGACATACCGTTTTGGATGAAGCTCAGCCATGCGCATCTCAGCAGCTCCTGCTGTTGAGATGCCGATGCTATAAACCGTTAAATCATCCTCTTCAAGCGCTTCTATACCCCTCTCTTCGCTGATAGAGGTAAGGATCATTCGTTGCCTAAGAGACGACGAAGGGTGTGTCCAGCTTCTAATTGTGGGAACATTCTCCTCTCGCTAGCCTCGCGTGTTTCTCGATTCACTATTTCGAAAAATTTCAGGCTATACAAGAAGAGGGTTCTTAAAAGCTGTCTGCTAAAAGCAGCAGCCTTTTTTTGAACATCAGGAGTAGGCTTGTCAATTCCTATTCCCAGGCTATTGATATCCAAGTCCGGAAGTTCAAAGGCTTGGGATGAAGAAGCCAGGGAGCTAGAAGGAGAAAGAGGGGCGAAACTACTTTGACTGCTCATGGTATCCTCAGCACTCGCCCAATAGTCTTCGATGGTAATTTCGGATAGCTTACCATTACCAAGTTTTTGCATAAGATCAATGTTAACTCTCTGCTCGGCTTTAATAACAGAGGCATATTGGCCAAAAGCTGCTCTAAAAGCACGATCTTCTGCAGAGGTTTCAGAAGATGGTAGTATATTTGATTGTTTCAATAGTTGTAGAAGATTCTCGAATCCTCCAAATACCTTTAATCCGATCATTAGAGCCTGATAGTCGATCAGTGGTCGATTCTCACTGCTCAGTTCTCCGGAATATCTTTGTGTTAACTTGGCGTTAATTAGATCGGAAAATACTCTGAACACTAACGAACAGATCGTTTTTTCATCACCTTTTATAACCTCATTTTGATGGCCATCAATTTTTTCGTTTACAGCCCGCGAGAATGAGGGATATCGCTTTGCGGAAAGATCACCCAATAGTCCTAATATCACTTCATTACAAACTTCTGTGGTTAGTGCAGTCATTCTCTCTTCAGCTAGGCGACGCATTTGAGCGGCTGATCCGGTGTTTGCTACTAAATGTTTATAATATGCCTCAATCACACGAGTGGCTTCGTCTCTATTAACATAATCGGCTTCAGCAGCTGTGATAGCAAGAGTCATATCTACAGCATGCCATTTTTCAATAAAAAGATAGATATTGCCGCTGACAGCAGCATTTTGAGCTTTTTCCACCATCTTCCTGTATATGTTAAATTGACTTACGGTGGCGCAGCCAATCGTTGTGCTAATAAAATTTTCTTCTGCCACCAGGGAAGCTTTCACCAAATCAACATATTTTAGCTGCAACGGAGCCAAAGGTGGTGCGACGGCGTCGTTACCTTCGCTATGACGAACTGGCGCGAGAGCACTTGAACTGGTCAAGGCTAGAGGTGGTGATGCGGCAGAGGCGGCTAGCGCGGGAGTGGACGAGCTCGCAGGAGGCGGTGCTGCGCTACTTCGAGCTGCATTATGAAGGGCTTGCAGCTTAACTTGTGCACGAGAGCTGAAGACGATCTCTTGCTTTTCAAGACGCACATTGTGGGCACCCAAGACCCAGTAGTAAAAGTTGCCCAGACAACGAGAGAAAAAGTTACCATGGCGTGTAAAAAGAATAGCGTCATAAGTTTTTAAAGCCTTTTCTCGAGCCACACACTGCGCCTCAGTCAGACCGTCTGCACGAGTCTCAAGGAGCGCTGTCACAGAACGACCTAAGATAGTCTGCACTTCAACGGAGTGGAGTTTATTCTCACGGCGATATCCTTGATAAAGACCAAGAGTAAAGAATGTAGCAGCAAAACGGGCAACATTGTTTGTCGAACGATCTACTTCAATGTTGCTCCTATCATCCATCTTAAGCTTGAGCTTGGCAAAATTTCCTGTGGTACTGCCTGCTTTGAATTGGATGAATAGGTCAACATTATCCTGAGCACTGCTAAAATCTATAGGGGTCATTTTTCTCTCCGTGTGGCTTTTTTTTGAATTCAATTCTAACACATCGATGTTAAATTATCATTAAGAAACATGGAGAGGGGGAAGGTCGCGTAATATAAATTTTTTAACGCAATCAATTACAGAGGACGGCTCGATAGTGGATCTGATTGGCCTTTAATTTATCGAGGGCGGTATTGACTTCGCTCATTGGAAAGAGCTCGGTTTTAGCCACTATACCATGGCGGGCTGCGAATTCTAGCATTTTTTGAATCACTGGCGGACTGGCGATGTTGCTGCCGCAGACGGTCTTTCGACCATCGATGAAGTCAACAATGGGGAGATTAACTTTGCCATTTTCTGGAACGCCCAGAAGACAGAGCTTCCCCTTGGGACGGAGCAGGCCCATCAACTGGGAAAAGTCTGCGATATGCGAGGAAGTGTAAAGAATCAGGTCTATCGAATTTTTCAATTTGGCTAAATGAGAGGGGTCAGAGGTAGAGATATAGTGCGTGGCGCCTAGCTCTTTAGCCTCTTTCTCTTTGGCCATGGAGGAGGAGAAGGCAAAGACCTCACACCCAAAAGCCTTTGCAAATTGGAGGGCTAAGTGGCCGAGGCCGCCAATGCCAAAGACGCCGATACGGAAAGTGCCATCAACTCCATGCTGCAGAAGAGGGGAGAAGACGGTCGCTCCACCGCAGAGCAGGGGAGCTGCATTCTCAGACTTGAGGTTTTCTGGAATGGAGAAAGCAAAGTGATGGTCGACAATGAGGGACTTCGCAAAGCCCCCCGGACGTCCTACACAAGTGGATTCTTGGGTGAGGCAGAGATTCTCCTCTCCCTGATGGCACCACTCGCACTTTCTGCATGAATTGCTCTGCCAGCCGATGCCTACTCTCTGTCCGATATTCAATTCGGTGACTTTTTCGCCTTTTTGCGTGATGTTGCCGATGATCTCATGTCCAGGAAGAAGGGGATATTTGGAAATTTTCCAATCATTGTTGATCATATGTAAATCACTATGGCAGATTCCACAGTGAGTGATCTCAACCTCAATATCAAAATTTCCTAGAGGGTGGGCTTCATATTTGTAGGGTTGAAGAGAGCTCTTCTCCTTTTGTGCGGCAAACCCTTCGATAGTTTTTGTGGCAATTGGCATATCGGACTCCTAGCTTTCTTGAATGAAATAGTCATACTATGCTTCATTTCAGGCTGCAAGGTTTTTATCACAGTCGGGGTGTTGGCCTAGAATTGTCGTTCGTAAATAACCATAATATTCTATGGTGAAAATAGAATGAAAATACTGATTACAAACACGGGCCCTTGGGGCACTGGCAGTTTTACTGTAACTCAGGCTATTTCAAAAGAACTTGAAGCCCTCGGCCATACAGTTAAGATCTTCTTCCCAGATGCCCGGCTTCCTTCGCAAGATCTCGATTATTTCTATTCCAACCAAGAGAAATTCATCATCTGGAAATTTCCTCTTGAAAAGGGGGGAGTCCGTCTTGAAGATTTTCCTCTCATGATCCCTGACCCGAATCCTCGCGTAAAAAAAGCGAGAACTTTTAAGGAATTATCTCAGGAAGAGCTCGCCCTTTACTTTGGCAGCGCTAAAGAAGAGCTCACAAAAGTCCTCAATGATTTCCAACCTGATATCGTTGAATGTCAACATATTTGGGCTCTTAATAAAGCGATCGAAGAGCTGAACTACCCTTTCATTTGTACGGCTCATCACAGTGACCAGATGGGTTTTGAATACGATCATCGCATGCAGAAGTTTGCACTCGATGGTGCGCACAATGCCTCTTACATCTTTGCAATCTCAGAATTTGTGAAAAATGAGGTAATTCGTCTTTACAACGTCCCTCCTGAGAAGGTGGTTACTCTTGGCAATAGCTATGACAAAACAGTTTTCCGACCCCAAGACGTCAATAAAAAAGCGGTGCTAAAACAGTTCAACATTACTATTCCAGATGATGCGACTATTATTAGCTTTGCTGGGAAGATTTCTAAAACCAAAGGAATAGACATTCTTCTTGAGGCTAATAAAATCCTTTGTCCTGCAAAAAAAGTACATTTTCTTATTTTTGGTGCTGGCGATCTTGACCAAACCCTCAAGCCAAAAATAGATGAAAAATATTGCTTTGAAAG
>JAAKFT010000042.1 GCA_011064935.1 Chlamydiota bacterium
TCTCGTGTGGTTTTGAGGGGGTTGATACGGACGGTGGTGGGTGCGGGCGTGTTGCAGATCTGGCAGAGCCGCATCGCTTTTTCTTCTCCGTACTGGTTTGTGAGAGAGGAAAACAGTGTTTCGGGAAAGCTCACACGGATATGAGTAGGAATAGAGTTGACGTAGATATAGTTGTTGGGTTGAAATCCTTTATAGATGGCATATTTGCTCTCCCAGGATGGGGTTCTGTCGGCCAGGTGGTCCAGAAGCGAGCGCCAGCGAACCATGCCATAGACGGTCTCCGCAATGAAACGGCGATCGTTAGCTCCTAGGGATTTGTGAGAGCGAAAGTAGACAGAGAGAAAGAGATCCATAGGGAGATGCTGGATGTCAAATCTTTTTAAGATTTGATAGAGATGATGTTCTTGGAAGCTTAATTTCATATTTCTTTTTTTTGATAGAAATGATACCTGAATAACTAGTGATTATCAAGTTAGTACTCTCTTTTTTGATTGTGGCTCTGTCTCAGCCCGACTGGAGCCCTTTCTGCTGTATCCTTGCCTCAGCTCTTGGCTATGCCATTTTCTGGAAGGGGATGCTCTGCTGCGCATCAAAGAAAAAACGATTCTTCCTGGCGTTGGTCTGGTTTGGTGGGGTGCAAGTGATCCATCTCAGCTGGTTGACCGCTGATCGTTATGTGGGACCTTTTATCTACCTTCTGGTAGTTCTTATTTTTCTCTCATTGGGCGCTCTTTTTGGATTCCTCAGTCTCTTTGTGCAAGAACCTAAAAAGATGCATATCAGTCGGGTGTTGGCGGTAGCAGGAGGGTGGACGATTATCGAGTGGTCCCGTCTCTTTTTCCTTTCGGGCTTTTCATGGAATCCGGTGGGGCTAGCTCTGAGTGGCACGCTCTATGGGATGCAAATGGCCTCCATCGTCGGTGTTTTTGGGCTGACTTTTTGGGTGATCTTCACCAATTTAATGGTGTTGCGCATGTGGGTACGCCCCTTTGCATGGGGAGTGAGTGCCCTTTGGTTGGCAGTAGCACTGACTCCCTATCTTTTTGGTTATGCTGAAGTGACTTTTCACGACCGTGAGAGTGAGAGACAGAAAAACTCGCCTCTTTCGGTAGTGCTGGTGCAAACCGCTCTCATGCCAGAAGAGAAAACGACTTTCCCGGGTTCTATAGAACCTTACTCTCCGCTCGATCAGTGGAAACGGATGCTTTCTCTTTTAAAAAAACACGATGGCAAAGAGGTTGATCTGCTCGTTTTTTCTGAAACGGTCGTTCCGTACGGAACTGACCATCCGGTCTATTGGCCTGAGTCGGTCTCGGAGGCTTTCAAAGAGGCTTTTTCAGTCGAATTGGACACTTCAGGAGAAAATAGTGCAGTAGGAAATAGTTATTGGGCGCAATCGCTTGCCAATTACTTCAATGCTGATGTTGCGATAGGACTAGAAGATTGTGATGAACGGTGTGTCTATAACGCGGGTTTTCTCTTTTCCCCTTATTCTGAAAGGTGCGAGAGGTATCAAAAACGAGTGCTCGTCCCTTTTGGGGAGTATATTCCCTTTGACTGGTGTCGCACTTTGCTGGCGAAGTATGGTATTTACGGCTCCTTCCAACCAGGCAGCGAAGCGAAGGTTTTTCCAGGAAAAAAAGTGCCTTTGGGAATGTCGATCTGTTATGAAGAGACCTTTGGTCATTTGATGCGGGAGACACGGCTAAATGGAGCCTCTCTGCTTATCAATATGACCAATGATGTCTGGTATCCCTACTCAAGACTTCCCTATGTTCATTATTTGCATGGTCGTATGCGTTCTGTTGAATGTGGGATGCCGATTGTTCGATCTAGCAATACCGGAGTGACCTGTGGGATCGATAGTGTGGGAAGGCTAGTAGGAATTCTGGATTATGAAAGGGCTGGAAGTAAATCAACCGCAGATGCTCTTTATCTCACCCTTTCATCTTATACTTATCCGACACTCTATACCCATCTGGGAGATGAACTTATTCTTGTCCTAGGCTTTAGTTTGGTTTTAGTCGACTTTTTGACCACAACCTTTTCTTCAAGTAGTTTTATAACTAACAAGTTAGGAACTTGGGGCTTGCGTAAAAACGATGAGTGAGATAGAGTTTCGATCTCTACTGTTAATACTAAAAGCATGAAAACACGCCCTCAACGGACCTTAAAAAAGGAAATCTCTTTTTCTGGAGTTGGTCTCCATACGGGTAAAGAGGTGAGTGTTCATTTTTGTCCGGCACCAGAACATTCAGGGATTGTTTTTCAACGGGTAGACCTGCCGGGAAAACCGACTATTCCTGCCGAAGTGGAGTATGTTCAACAGACAGAGCGTAGCACAACAATTGGGGTTGGCTCCTGTTGTGTGCAGACGGTAGAGCATGTCCTTGCGGCGATTCGTGCCTATCAGATCGATAATCTCTGCATTCAAGTCTCGGAGTCAGAACCTCCGACAGGAGATGGCAGCTCGATAAGGTTTGTAGAGATGATCGAGGAGGCAGGGATTGAGGAGCAAAAGGCGACCACCTCGGTCTATCGATTGAAGGAGGCGGTTTACTATTCCAAGGGCGACACCCATATTATCGCTCTTCCTTCGGATGAATTTCGTATCAGCTATACGCTCCACTACCCAAAGACATCGGTTATTCGTTCGCAATATTTTTCGCTAGCTATCACTGAGGAGAGCTTCAAACAAGAAGTGGCGAGCTGCCGCACCTTCGCTCTCTACGATGAGATTAAAGCTTTGATGGAACAGGGCCTGATTCGTGGCGGCAGTTTAGAAAATGCCGTTGTGATAAAAGACGATGTTATATTTAGTAAAGAGGGGTTGAGATTTCCCGATGAGATGGTCAGGCATAAGGTGTTGGATCTTTTGGGGGACCTTGCACTCGTTGGTTTTCACTTTTTGGCGCATATCGTAGCTATTCGATCTGGGCATGCGACCAATGTAGCGCTCGGAAAGAAACTGATGAATCAAATTACCAGGAAAGATCCATGTCTGTGCTAGATATCAATCAAATCAGAGAAATATTACCTCACCGTTATCCCTTTCTTCTTGTGGATAAGATTCTTGAAATCAATTTGGATCAGCCTAAACCCTCGATTTTGGGACAAAAAAACGTCACCATGAATGAGGCGTTTTTCCAAGGCCACTTTCCAGGGGCCCCCATCATGCCAGGGGTATTGATTTTGGAGTCTTTAGCGCAGACAGGGGGAATCTTGGTTTATAAAAAGGGTTTTACGGATAAAATTGCGCTTTTTTTGAGTATCTACAATGCGAAATTCCGAAGACCGGTTAAACCAGGCGATATATTGATGCTCTATGCGGAAGCCCTTATCTTTAGTAGTAAGGGAGGGCGCGTGAAGACCCAAGCGACAGTGGACAACAAGGTGGCTGTCGAAGCAGAGATCGGTTTTGCACTTGTCAAAAAGGAACACATTAATGGCTAAAGCAAATATACACCCACAGGCTGTTGTCGAATCCGGAGCTAAAATCGGCGAAGGAGTCACTGTCGAGCCCTTTGCAATCGTGAAGCAAAATGTCGTTTTAGAAAACAATGTGACAATCAAGTCCCATGTCTACATCGATGGAAATACCACCATTGGAAATGGAACTACTATTTGGCCCTTTGCCAGCATCGGCACCAAGACCCAAGATCTCAAATTTCGGGGGGAAAAGACCTTTGTCAAGATCGGAAAAAATTGTGAAATCAGAGAATTTGCCACGATCAACTCGTCCACATTTGAAGGCACGGTTGTTTCGATTGGCGATAACTGCCTGATTATGGCTTATTGCCACATCGCTCATAACTGTACGATTGGTAACAATGTGATCATGAGCAACAACTCTCTTCTGGCGGGCCATGTGATCATCGAAGATTATGCTATTATAGGAGGCATGACTCCGGTCCACCAATTCTCGCGGATCGGTTGCCATGCGATGGTTGGCGGATTTAGTCGAGTTACCCATGACGTGCCTCCCTACACCATAGGCGCCGGAGTGCCCTACAATTTGGGTGGAATCAATCGCATCGGTCTCAAGCGCCGTCAGTTTCCCTTTGATACGCGCAAGGCTTTGGCCAGGGCGTTCCGTTTGGTTTATCGCACCGATCTTCATCTCGACGATGCCCTGAAATTAATAGAGAAAGAGGTCAACAGTTTTCCTGAAGTGCTCCATTTTGTGGAGTTTTGTCGAACATCTAAGCGCGGCCTCATTGGAAAACAGGGAGCGCGGCGGAAACCCTACCATGTGAACCGTATTGACGAACTAGATGAACGCTCATCTACCGATCTCTTGATGGAACTCTCCTCTCAGGGGTTATGAGGATAAGATGCTGCGAATTGTCTATTTCGGTACGCCCCAATTTTCGGCGACGGTATTGGATTTTTTGCTCAAACAAAAGGTCCAGATCCTTGCCTGTGTCACCAAACTCGACAAGCCTCAGAAACGGTCGAAAGCGCCTATCCCATCTCCCGTAAAAGTAGTGGCAGAGTCTCATCATATTCCTCTTCTCCAGCCTCTCAAAGCTTCAGATCCAGAGTTTGCTGAAAAAGAGCTACGACCTCTCAACGCAGATCTCTTTATCGTGGTCGCCTACAGCGAGATTTTGAAAGAAAATCTGCTCGAGATGCCTCGCCTGGGTTGTATCAATGTCCATGCAAGCCTTTTGCCCAAGTACAGAGGAGCGGCACCGATTCAGCGCTCGGTTATGGCTGGTGACAAAGAGAGTGGTGTCACGATCATGGCAATGCAGAAAAAACTTGATGCGGGAGGGGTGCTCAAAGTTGCCAAAACAAAAATTGGCGATGAAATGACCGCCGGGGAGCTCTCAACTATTCTCTCGCATATTGGTGCTGAAGTCCTCTGGAATGTGATGCAAAAAGTTGAAAAGGGGCAAATTCAGCCAGAGCCCCAAGACAGTTCAAAAGTGACCTATGCGCCCAAGCTCACCTCCGAAGAGGGGAAAATCGATTGGGCCCAGCCGGCGCAGACCGTTCACAACCACATTCGCGGCGTGACTCCAAAGCCGGGTGCCTGGTGCTGGATTTTCTGCCGGGGCAAAAAGAAAAGATTACTTGTTATCAAAGCAGAGCCGATTGAGTTACCCTCAAAGAGCTCTCCAGGAACCATTCTTCCGGGACACTTTCTCGATGTCGCATGCGGAGAGGGTGGTTTGCGACTCTTAAAAATCAAACTTGAAGGCAAAAAAGCACTTGCCGCAGAAGAATTTTTAAGAGGAATTGGAAAAGATAATATTTCAATCAGCTTGAACGGCTAAAATTAATTAATATAATTTACCTTTTTCATATATTAATATAATATTCCTGAATTATGTCACATGCTTTACTAAGATATAGCTCTCGCGGTTTGGACGCGACGTGGCATTACTGTTCTCGTCCACACCATCCTGCTGTGAAGTTTTTTAAAAAAACGGGAGCTCGTGATCGCATCTTCAAAGTTACAGAGGCTGTCTTTGAGGGCATAATCCCTCTCATGGGTACTCCGCTCGTGGGAGCAAGCGAAGAGGCGATTGGTAGAGCCGTGAAGATCCGCGCGGGGCTCAAAATCTCTCGAACATGTCACGCCATGTTTTTCAACCTCTTAGGTGGGGCAGTGCAACGTACGGTATCGAGTACTATAGAAGCGGGAAAGCTTGCCATGAGCATAAAAAATGGTGATCCCTTTATTCTCAAATCAGATCAGGAGTGGACGGTCTACAAAGGAAGGGTAGAAAAAACTTTAGGGTTTTTCAGTAAAATTTTTGAAGTGATCAAAAATGGTGCCTATCTCGGTGCTATGGGCCCTCCTCGAATTATCGGCTCCCTTGAGAAGCTACTGGATGAGGATTTTGCTAGTCCTTACCACGAAATTGGACAAACCTACGAGATATTTGCTCTTCTTCGCAATGGAGGAAAAATCGGTGGAACTCTCACGAGGCTAATCCTGGAAGGCATTCACTACAAACGAAATGGGGTGTATTATCGCTATTACAGCAAAAGCAAATGCTCCGAGGATGGGGCTAGGAAGACGACGGAGAAGGGTTTCCAGAGGATCGATGATAAAGATCCTATGAGAAGATTAGCTGAGTTTATATCTAGGATGACCGACCATATTCTTGCCCTTCTGGAGTCCGTTCCAAAGCTCGCTGTACACATCATCAACATGGCACAAGTGGCAGCCCCACCCATTGTTAAAGCCATCTTGCATATCTTCTCAGCCACTATCGGACTGGTGATTGTCGTACGCTCGGCCACGTAATCAAAACCCGATTAACAGGTTAGGTTAATCAAATTAAAATTTAATAACAACCTGAGTTCTTTCGCTTTACGTTATATTAATACAATCCTATACTAGGTCTTCCCCTGAGGGGGTATAGATACTTTAACCCAAGGATTGAAGATGGCAGCAGCACTACGAGGAGCGACACATTCAGCAGTGCGATATTTGACGCCCCATGTAGAAGGGGTGTCGGACTCGTGGCAAAAGAACAAAGTTTTAGAAGGAATCGCTGACAGTCCAAAAGCTCGGGATGAAATGCTCAAAGCATTTGATAGCTTAACAGAGATAGCCGTCTCTATTTTAAAAATGCCCGGCGCCGGAGCCAGTGATCGGGTCATTGATTTTGCAGAAAAGACCCATGCCTGGGCTCAGATTTCTCGCGGGGTACCGGGTGTCTGGTTTAATGGAGTCTTGGGGATCAGGAATAGTTTTAAAGAGGCTGACAAAACGTTACAGCTTGCTCAACTTGCTCAATCTTATGGTGGCCCATTCGTCATGCGTGATGGCCAAGAGTTTTGTTCTCTAACGGAACTTCGCCTAGGAGTGGCTTCGCGCGCTTTTAAAACCCTCTCGCAAGCGTGCTTTACGGTCGCTTTCGGCCTCTGTCAACCCCTCAATGTGCCTGTTCTGATTGATAAACTTCGTGATAGATCGCGTTTCCCGCACGCTCTAGCCTATCCTGCGCCTTTGAAAGCCATTGGGTCGGGCTTTGATTGGGTGATGATGGGGAAGGCCTACTTCGGTGTTGTTGGTACGGGGTTGGAAATGGCTCGCGAGGGGCTCCATTTTAAGCGTGGCGGTGCCTATTACCGGCCTAGAAGTGAAGGTGCATTTACCGGTGCTGGTGAGCGTTTGGAAGAGTTTATACGGCGTATGACCAATCATATTTGTGGCCTTTTAGACTCTGCATTCAAGGGAACGGTCTATTTGTTCAAAGTGGCCCACCTTGAGCTGGTTCATCCGATTTTCGCGGTACTGAATGTGATCTTTAACACCCTTTCGATGGTCTTCAGCGGCATCAGAACGTACAGAGAACTTTAAGGAAGCGGAGGCTACCACCTTTTCTATTGTGGAAAAGTCATCTCTTTGGTAATCTCCCTCTTTTCGTTTCCAGACCTGGAAAAGGATAGATTAAAGTCGATTCGTTCTCAGGTCGGAACCCTCTCGGTAGAGGAAAATTTTTATTAAAAGTCGTGCGCAGAGGAATGTGCAATAGGATAGAGCTATGGGTTTAAGACTCAGTGGAAAAAAAGTTGGTATGACGCAGCGCTTCGACAAGACAGGCAGTATTATTGTCTGTTCGGTCATTCAGGTGGAGCCCAACATCATTACCCAGATTAAAAGCAAAGAGAGCGATGGCTACTCTGCGCTTCAAGTTGGAATTTGCAAGATCAAGACTAAAGATCCTCGCACTGTGGTGAAGCGGATGTCCAAGCAGCTACTCGGCCACTATCAGAAAGCAGGGGTCGAGCCCCATCGCCATCTCGCCGAAATGAGAGTGGATGGTGTGGATGAGCACAAAGTTGGCGATGCGCTTGATTTAGCTCTCTTTGAAAAGGTCAGCCATGTCGATGTTGCGGGCACTTCCAAAGGAAAGGGGTATCAGGGGGTCATGAAGCGTCACGGCTTTGCCGGCGGACGGGCTTCGCACGGCGCTTCTCGTAACCATCGGAAAGGTGGATCGACAGGAATGCGTTCCACTCCTGGTCGCACCCTACCAGGCACTAAAAAGGCCGGGCGCATGGGTGGTGAGAGAGTAACCGTACAGAGCCTCAAAGTGGCTCATATCGATATGGAGCGTAACCTTATGCTGGTTGAAGGGGCTATCCCTGGGCCGGTTGGGGGGATTGTCTCCTTTGAAAAAGCCAAGAAGAAGGAAAAGTAAGAGATGGTTTCACTTAAAAAATTTGATATCAGCGGAAAAGAAGTCGGAGAAGTGACCGTCGACGAGGCTTTTGTTTCCTATCGGGCCCATGCACAAATGGTGAAAGACTATCTAGTGGCTATGCGCAAAAACAAGCGTCAGTGGTCAGCCAATACCAAGGGTCGCTCAGAGATTAGTCACTCCAATAAAAAACCTCATCGGCAGAAAGGCACCGGTGCTGCTCGACAAGGAACACTGGCAGCCCCACAGTTTCGTGGAGGAGGCATCGTCTTTGGTCCCAAGCCAAAAAAAGACATGTTCACTCGTATCAACAAAAAAGAGCGCCGCAGCTCGATCCATCATCTCTTGGCAGAGAAGATGGGAGAGTCCCGAGTCGTTGTGCTAGCAGATAGTGAGATGAAAGAGGCTAAAGCCAAATTGATGGGTGAGTTTCTGAAGAAACGTGAACTTATCGGCAAGCGGGTTCTGTTCGTATACGAAGGGGCTTATGAAATAGAGGGCCATGTGAGTGTGAAGTCGGATAAGCACGTTGCGTTCAAGCGCAGCCTGGCCAACTTTCCTCGTGTAGGCGTCACTCTCGCCAAAAATCTAAATGGATATGACGTTGCCTGCGCTCACGATATTGTGATGACGGAATCAGCTCTTACGGAAGTGCAAGAGTGGTTAAATACAGAGAGAAAAAGAACATGAAAGACCCATACACAGTGATTATCTCTCGGCATATCACCGAAAAAACGACGGTTTTAGAACAGCTGAAAAACAGTGAAAGTAACCTCTCGGTTGCCCGCTTCAAGAGACCAAAGTATGTCTTTATGGTAGATCCTCTTGCAAACAAAGCTGAAATCGCCGAGGCTGTTGAGGCCATTTATAAAAATGAAAAGATTAATGTCGTCGGTGTAAATACCCTTAGAACCAAAAGAAAGCCCAAGCGCAGAGGACGAGGAAGGCCTGGCGCAACGGCTGCAGGGAAAAAGGCAATAGTCACTCTTGAAGAGGGTGATAGCATCGATAACATATGATGATTGTAGGACGAAATAATGGTTAAAAAGTTTAAACCTACTTCTCCGGGTGTGAGAACGTTAGTGTTGGAAAGCACTAAGGAGCTCACACGTCGTGGCGAGATCGATAAAACCCGTTCTCGTAAGAAAGTGAAGCCTCTGAAAAAACTGCTTCTGGCTAAAAGGAGAACATCTGGCCGCGACAACAATGGCCACATCACCTGTCGTCATCGAGGCGGAGGTCACAAACGAAACTTTAGGATTATCGATTTTGTTCGCGATAAGCATGATATTCCGGCAAAAGTCGCCTCGGTGGAGTATGACCCAAACAGAACCTCACATATTGCGTTGCTTCACTATGTCGATGGTGAGAAGCGCTATATTCTTGCTCCGAAGGGGTTGAAGCGCGGTGATACCGTGGTCTCGGGAGACAGTGGTGCTTTCAAGAGTGGGAATTGCATGTGTTTAAAGTCGATGCCAGTGGGATCTACAGTACACAATATCGAACTTCTTCCTGGTAAAGGTGGAAAACTTGTTCGTTCAGCAGGTCTATCAGCGCAACTAGTCGCAAGAAGCGGCAGGTATGCTACTATCAAGATGCCATCGGGCGAGTTTCGGTTAATTCTTGCTGAATGTAAAGCCACTTTTGGCGTTGTTTCCAACGAAGAGCATAGTTTGCGTGTGGAAGGGAAGGCTGGTCGCAACCGCTGGAAAGGTATTCGTCCGACCGTTCGTGGCACGGCTATGAACCCTGTTGACCATCCACACGGTGGAGGCGAAGGGCGTCATAATGGCTATATCCCACAAACTCCGTGGGCCAAGCAGACAAAGGGACTTCGTACACGATCGAAGAATAAATCGACGCGTTTTAGAGTAAAAGATCGAAGGGCTAAATAAATATGGGAAGATCACTAAAAAAAGGACCGTTTGTAGATCATCATCTTCTAGCTAAGGTTCATAAGTTAAATGCAGAGGGAAGCAAGACCCCGATCAAGACCTGGTCACGGCGATCGACGGTTATCCCTGATATGGTGGGGCACACTTTTGAAGTTCACAATGGCCGTAAATTCCTTACAGTTTTCGTGTCGGAAACGATGGTAGGACATAAGTTAGGGGAGTTTTCACCGACGAGAAACTTTAAAACTCACCCAATTAAGAAAGCAGCAATGACGAGTGCAAAATAATGTCAGAACGTGGAAGAGCAGTAACAAAATATATCCGTGTACCGCCGAGAAAGGCGAGGCTTGCAGCAGGACTGATTCGAGGGCTTTTGGTTGAAGAGGCTATGGCACAGCTAACCTTTTGCAACACAAAAGGAGCCAAGCATCTTAAAAAGACGCTAAACAGTGCAGTTGCCAATGCTGAGATGGAGTTTGACGCAAGAAGAGATTTACTCAAAGTCGTAGAGGTTCGTGTTGACGAAGGACCCAGACTTAAACGAGCTAAATCTAAAGCAAGAGGGGGGAGAGCTCCCATATTGAAACGAATGAGCCACTTTACCGTTGTGGTTGGTGAAGATAAACAGGAGTAATTCATGGGACAGAAAGGTTGTCCAATAGGTTTTCGCATTAGTGTTACGAAAAAGTGGCGTTCACTCTGGTTTGGTAATAAGCAAGAGTTTGGGAATCTAGTCGTAGAGGATTATATTATTAGAGAGTTTCTCAAGAAAAAATCATCCTGCCAGGGTTCTGCCAAGGTAACGATTCAGCGTATGAGCGATAAGATTGAGGTCACCATCCATACCTCAAGACCTGGACTTGTGATTGGAAAGAAAGGGGTGGAAATCGACATCCTCAAAAAAGAGCTCAAAAAGCTAACAGGCAAAGAGATCTGGATTGAAGTTGAAGAGATCAAACGACCCGATCTCTCCGCTCAGATTGTTGCAGACGGGATAGCCTTTCAGCTAAGACGTCGTGTCGCTTTTCGTCGTGTTATGAAAAAATCGATGCAAGCTTGCACTGATGCTGGAGCTATAGGAGTAAAGATACAGGTTTCTGGCCGCGTCGGTGGAGCGGAGATCGCTCGAACAGAGTGGTATAAAGAAGGCAGAATTCCTCTTCATACCCTCAGAGCGGATATTGATTATGCCATGTCATGTTCTCATACTACCTATGGATGTATTGGCGTGAAAGTTTGGATTAACCAGGGAGAGTATGTAGCTCCCTCTAAACCCATAACAATGGGTACATAAGATTTAGAGCTATGGCAACGATACCGAAGAAAACAAAATATCGAAAACAGATGAAAGGTCAACATGCTGGTTATAGCAAAGGTGGCAACTTTGTCGAGTTTGGTGATTTTGGCATGCAAGCTCTAGGACGCGGCCGTATTACTGAACGCCAGATTGAGGCATGTCGGGTCGCAATCAACCGCTACTTTAAGCGACGTGGGAAAGTCTGGATTCGTATTTTTCCTGACAAGCCAGTAAGTAAAAAGCCTGCAGAGACACGAATGGGTAAAGGAAAGGGTGGAACAGATCATTGGGTCGCCGTCGTTCGTCCTGGCAGAGTGCTCTTTGAAGTAGGTAATGTATCTAAAACTGAAGCTCAAAACGCACTTAGACGTGCTGCTGCTAAAATTGCTTTAAAGACTCG
>JAAKFT010000043.1 GCA_011064935.1 Chlamydiota bacterium
TCCTGTCGGACCTGTTGCTCCGGTAGAGCCGGTGGTACCGGTTGGGCCGGTGGAACCTTGAAGGCCGGTTGCACCAGTAGGACCAGTGCATCCTGTCGGGCCTGTTGCTCCTGTAGAGCCTGTGGTACCGGTTGGGCCAGTGCAACCGGTTGAACCAGTGAAACCTTGAGGGCCGATTTCGCCAGTGGGACCAGTAGATCCTATAGAACCAGTTGCACCGATAGAACCTGTCGAGCCTACTGAGCCAGTTGCTCCTTGTGGACCAGTGGGACCTATCGGACCAGCGGGACCCGTCAGACCGATTGCAACTTCAGAACTACTTGTAGCGAATATTGACAAAGAGGATTCATTGGCAATTGTCGTTACACTATCTTTGGTTCCCGTTATTTGAGTGGCTTGTATTTTGAGTTTATCACCCTTATGGAAGGTCTCAACAATGGCACAGGAAGCTGAAAAACGACCATCTAGCCCGTCCATATGATAAATGGGAGTAGTAGACCCTACTATGGGCGAAAATCCTCCACCACTATCTTTAGATAGCCTGAGTTCACTGTACCCTCGATTAGTGAATCTCCCCCTCTCCTCGCATGAAACTCGTGCAATAATAACGTAAGTGCCATTGGTATCAATAGTCACTTCTGATGAGTTGGTATTGGTCGAATGTGTGAAAGCGCTGGTTTTTTGTCTTTCATTCCCTAGAGGGATGTCCGTGAAAGATTTAAAACCAATATTTGTCCCACCAGCACTATCATATGCGTCAAAGTACTCGCCTCCCCCCCCTTCGGGATCCGCAGCGACAGATTGCGGATGCTCACAAAAATAGTCTACGTGTGGGGACTCAAGAGAATTAGTTTGAGCACAAAGAGAAAGCTGAGGAGGTAAAGCAGTTGTAAAGAAAAGAAATAGCGCTATCGCGATCCATCGCATTGTAAAAAACTTCCGTTTTTTCTACACCCCACTCGCATCATCAACAAAAGAGACTGATGCTGTTCACCTTTCGCACATCATTGCTCAAAAGATAGAGAGGGCGGTTCTTTAGGTTTCAGCATATTGTGTAAAGAAATTTTAAGGAAACTTTTTTTTCGCACACCAACACCCTCTTCATAAAGTTCGAAGCAACAATCTTAATTTTTCTAAAAAAATATTCTTGAATACGTATAGTATTTTCCTATGAGGACGAAAGCACTTTTTTTTCTTATATTCTCTATCGTTTCGACTTTTTCCCTCCAGGCAAGGTCGACCATCTGCCTCAATATGATCGTCAAAGATGAGAGCGCAGAGATCCGAGAAGCACTAGAATCTGTCATAAAAATCATAGACTATTGGGTTATCGTAGATACCGGTTCTACAGATGGAACCCAGAAGATCATCAAAGAGTATATGAAAGATGTCCCAGGAGAGCTTCATGAGCGTCCTTGGAAAAATTTCGCCCACAACCGCAATGAGGCTCTCGAACTCGCAAAAAACAAAGGCGACTACTTACTCTGGATGGATGGAGACGATTGGTTGGAATTTGATGACGATTTTACCCTCCCTGATTTGACCCAGGATGCTT
The DNA here is from genome assembly GCA_011064935.1 of Chlamydiota bacterium. GTDB lineage: Bacteria > Chlamydiota > Chlamydiia > Chlamydiales > JAAKFR01 > JAAKFT01. Next base: position 1,556 of record JAAKFT010000043.1, read on the forward strand.
ATCTTATGAAAATAAAGTGTGCTGGGTGTTCCTTTTACAGGTATCACTTACTCAAAACCAGTCTTCCTTGGCGATGGGAGGGTGTTGTTCATGAATGTGTTGTCTGCGATCAGACTTTTTCTACCGACAAACTCAATGGAGTAAGCTATTGCTTCACTCGGGAGGGGGCAAGAGGCCGTCCAGCAGAATATTATCTAAAGCACGCAGAGATATTAGAAGATGCGCTAAAAGAAGAGCCTAATAAACCGCGGTATATGTTTTATCTTGCTCAAAGCTACCGAGATGGAGAAAAGCCCGAAAAAGCCCTCGAGTGGTACAAAAAGCGCATAGAGGCAGGGGGCTGGGAAGAAGAGGTGTTCTGTTCATTGCTACAGATCGCTAAGTTGCAGAACACTCTTGGCAAGGATATCGATACTGTTATAGAAAGTTTCTGTCGCGCCCATCGTTATCGCCCCCATCGTCTTGAGCCCATCTATTACCTTGCTGAAATCTACAATAAACAAGAGCAATTTGCGCTTGCCTATGAGTGCATTTTAGGCTCTCAATTTCTACCCCGCCCCACAAATGAAGATACCCTCACTACAGAAACATGGATCGAACAGTGGGGCCTACTCTTTCAACTCTCCATCTGCTCCTATTATCTAGGTTACTATCAAGAATCGCTTAGCGTTTGCGATAAGCTTCTGACAATGAAAGAGCTGATTCCCGAATCCTTCTACCAACAAACCATTGAAAATGGAAAATTTCCATTCGAAAAGTTACAAGAAAATGTGGTCGCTATAGTTGAACCATTTTGAAAGCTTGTAGGGCAGATAATGCCGCCTCTAACGATTTGTTTGGTGAGACGCCTTGACCTAGGCGCAGGGTTCCAAGCCGTTTGTTTTCGGCATAAAACTCTAGAAATACAGGACTTGGGCCTGGGTGGCTACGCACAAGCTCTTTTAGTTTCAAAATATCGCTGAGGTGGATTTGGTGAGCATCAGCCTGAAGGGCGAGGGGTTTGGTGGGTTGATCGGGGGCTTTAGGTTTTGGTTTGGCTTTCGAAAAGCGTGCTGATGAGCCTAATTTGGCACGATCGTAGGCGCGATCGCAAGCTTCGATCATCTTTTCGTCTACTTGGGTAAGATCGTCGATAAAACGACAAGAAAATCGCGTAATCTCCTCTCTTTTATCAACTTGAATCACAGCGAAGAGGAGTTGGTTCTCGTCGAGAAGGTGGCTCTTCTCTTCGTAAAGATCTGACCAGATGGGGAGTTCGTAACTCTCCATCTCATCGCTGATTCGGAGGAAAGCAAATTTTCGTTGTGTTTTCGAGGAAATTTTGACCTGGACGGATTCGACAACGAAGGCGGCGCGCACAGCGCTATTGTGTTCAAGCTCTTCGAGCTGGCAAAGTTGCCTGCAGCTGAGTCGACGTATTAGATTTTTATACTCATCCATGGGATGACCTGTAAGATAAAAACCAAGTAGCTCTTTTTCTCTTTTTAGGATCTCACTTTTTGGCGTGGGGTGCTTGATTTCTGGCGGTTTGGCAAAACGTGTTTCATTATCCTCGCCCATCAATGCAAAAAGTGTAAGCACACCAGCAGCGGCTTCTTTTTGTTCTTTTGCCGCGCATTCATGAATGGGTTCTACGCTCATGCGTAGAGCATCGCGCGTCCATCCGGTAAAATCAAAACAGCCTGCGTCAACCATGCATTCAATCGCTTTTTTGCCGACCCGTTTGACATCTATCCGTTTGAAAAAATCGTAGAAGCTGGTGAAGGGCTTGCCTTTTTTCCTTTCTTGTAAAATCACTTCGACAACTCCCTCTCCGACACCTTTGATGCCGGTCATTGCAAAACGTATGCCTTCGGATGTTGCGACAAATTCTTTGCTCGACTCTCTAATATCAGGCGGCAAGATGGGAATCTCAAGCGCCTGACATTCGCGAATAAATTTGGCGACTTTTGAGATATCATCGCGATCACAAGTCATCAGCGCAGCCATCCACTCTTTTGGATAGTGGGCCTTTAAATAAGCGGTCACATAGGTCAGATAACCGTAAGCGGTTGCATGGGATTTATTAAAACCATACGAAGCAAATTTCTCCATTTTATCGAAAATGGTTGTAGCGAGTTGTTCAGAAATACCATTTTTCATCGCTCCTTTAAGAAATTTCTTCCGCTCTTTGACCATTTGGGCATGCACTTTTTTTCCCATAGCCCAGCGTAAAACGTCACCTTCACCAAGGGTGTAGTTGGCCAATTTTCGGGCGATTTCCATCACCTGTTCTTGGTAGATAGCAATGCCGTAAGTCTCGCCAAGAATAGGCTCTAAATCGGGATGATCGTACTCAATAGGCTCTCTGCCGTGTTTGCGATTTACAAAAGAAGGGATCTTGTCCATGGGGCCTGGACGATAGAGTGCGCCGATAGCGATGATCTCTTCAAACTTATCGGGTTGAAGTTGCCTACTGAGTTCTTGCATGCCACTCGATTCCATCTGAAAAATCCCGAGTGTTTTTCCTTGCTGCAAGAGTTCAAAGGTTTTGAAATCTTCTAAATTGAGATTGGTCCAGTTGATCGTGACACCATGATTTTTTTGGATGGCGTCCACGGCGAGTTGAATGCTTGTTAGAGTTTTCAGGCCGAGAAAATCGATCTTAAGCATGCCGACTGCTTCGACGGGTTTCATTGAAAATTGCGTCGCAACCATCTCAGAATCTTTGGCTAGAAAGGTGGGAATATGGTCGATAAGGGGGTCTGCGCAGACAATGATCCCCGCAGCATGGATACCGGTGTTGCGAATCGTTCCTTCAAGTTTTTTTCCAAAATCAATAATGCGACGAGCATCTACATCTTGGATATACATGTTATGAAGATCAGCATCCATCTCCAGGGCTCGTGTGAGGGTCATATTGAGCTCTTCAGGGACCAGTTTGGCGATGGCATTGACTTTAGAAAGTGGAATGGAGAGCACCCGACCCACATCTTTGATGGTCATTTTGGCTTTCATCGTACCGAAGGTGATGATCTGAGCAACTTTTTCTTTCCCATATTTATTGAGGGTGTAGTCGATCACCTCTCCACGACGAGACATGCAAATATCAACGTCGATATCAGGGTCTGAAAGCCTTTCTGGGTTGATAAAGCGCTCGAAATAGAGATGGAAACGGAGCGGTTCTATGCCGGTCACTCCGATGAGATAGAGAATAATCGATCCTGCACCGGATCCTCGACCAGGGCCAACAGGAATATGCTGTTTTTTGGACCAGTTGATGAAATCCCATACGATGAGAAGATAGTCACACATTCCCTGTTTGGCGACGATGGTAAATTCATACTCGAGTCGTTCGCGAACGACTTGTGTGGGATCTTTGCCCGGATATTTCTCTGCAATCTTTTCTAAAGCTTCAGGAGTGTACCTAGAGCTGATATTCTTTTCACAAAGGGTGCGTAAATAGGTTTCTGAGGCTGCCCTCTGTTCTTTTTTAGTAAATTTTTTCTTTTCTAAAGTTGGAGAGATATAGATTGGATAGTGTTTGGATTTAAAATCGAAAGTAAAATCACATTTCTCTGCCACCTCGAGGGTATTGGAGATAGCCTCTGGAATATCTGAAAAGAGGGTTGCCATCTCTTCGGGTGTTTTAAAATAGAACTCGCGGCTTGCATAGACTCGTCTTTTTGGATTGGGTATCCGAGATTGGCCACTGCTATTCCAGATTTCGAGCGGCTCGCCCGATTGAATATTGAGCAAAATCTCATGTGCTTGCCAATCCTCAGGATCCATATAGTGAGTATCGTTGGTCGCGACGTATTTGACTCCCATACGTGCGCCCGCATCGAGTAGCTTTTGATTGACTCGTTGCTGTTTTTCACACACTTCATGGTAGAGCTGAACAAGCCACGATTCATCAAGAGCGGCCACTTTCTCTTCGTTCATGGTATGGCGCTGAAGCTCAAGGTAGTAGTCTTCGCCAAAAAGCTGCTGATACCAGGCAATTTCTGCTTCTAGTTGAGAGGGATCATCTTGAAGCGCCAGATCTGCTACCTTACCTGAAAGACAAGCTGAGAGACAGATAAGACCGCGCGAGTGTTTCTCAAGTAGTTCTTTATCAACACGCGGATGGTAGTAAAACCCTTCGAGATACCCCAACGAGGAGAGTTGGCAGAGATTGTGATACCCCTCTTGATCCTTGGCAAGCAGAACGAGATGGTGGGCAACACGTTCGTTGGGGACTTTTTTCTTCTCATGCCGCGATCGTGGGGCCACATATAATTCGCACCCAATGATGGGTTTGACGGAGGTGGCGTGGCACGCCTTATAAAAATCCACCGCTCCAAACATATTACCATGGTCGGTCAGGGCAACGGCGGGCATATTAAGCTCTGCCGCTCTCTTAGCGATAGCCTCCACCGGACAAGCAGCATCGAGAATAGAGTATTGAGAGTGAAGATGTAATGGAATCCACATGGTATTGGTTCAAAGGTTAACCCAGGACGAGATAAAAGTGAATCTCAGAACTACTTCACAGAAACAGCCTCTTCGGTCTCATCGCCTATATCGTCATCATGTGTACGAAGGTGTGCCCCTTTCACTCTCCACATAGGCAAGAAGAGTAAGACCGTAATCGCTCCGCAAGCAGCTATAATCCAGAAATAACCTGACCATCCAAACACTTGTGCGACCTTGCCTAGCGGATAGCCCGCTGAGGCCGCACCGAAATAGGCAAACCATCCCGCAAAACCGCTCGCCGTTCCTGCTGCTTTTTTGTGCGAGAGTTCTGCAGCAGCCAGACCAATAAGCATCTGGGGACCAAAGAGAAAAAATCCAATCATAAAGAGGGCTATTGAGTTTACATAGATACTGACTGATGGGTAGAGCCACAAAACCATGACAGACATTAACATCCCAAGCGAGAAAAAGACGTTCATCGGGCCGCGTCTACCTAAAAACAATTTATCCGAGAGCCAACCGGCGACCAGCATCCCAAAAAGACCGCCCACTTCAAAGAGTGCCACGCAGGCATTGGCTTTGATGAGCGAGTAGTTTTTCGTCTCAATCAAGTAAAGAGCGGACCAGTCATTGATCGCTATTCGGACGATGTATACAAAAAAGGAGGCGACGGCAAGGATCCAGATCCATTTGTTGTTAAGAACATAGTCAAAGAGAATCTCTTTGGTGGAGAGCTCTCTCTCGGTTTTTTCGGCCTCTTTTTTTGAGACCGGATAGTCGTTGCGATACTTCTCAATCGCTGGCAGCCCTAGAGATTGAGGAGTATCACGAAGACGATTCATCAAGACAAAGCCCATCAAGATACAAAGAACACCGGGGATAAACATCGCATAGCGCCACCCCAAATATTGGGCACAAACTCCTACGATAATAGGAATCAAAAAACCGCCAACGTTGTGGGAAGTACTCCAAACACTCCACCACGTTCCTCGTTCTGATTGGGAATACCAGTGTGTAAGCAGTCGCGCACAAGGCGGCCAACCCCACCCTTGAAACCATCCATTAATACCCCAAAAGATGGCAAAGAAGATGAGCGAGGAAGAGAAGCCAAAAAATATGTTGGTAATCCCTGTGATGATCAATCCGATGGCCATGAAAAAGCGCGGATTGGATTGGTCGGACATCACTCCACTGGCAAATTTACTGAGTCCATAGGTGATGTAGAGCATGCTCCCCAAAATCCCGAGCTGAGCTTTATCGAAACCCAGATTTTCCATCATAGCAGGCATCGCGAAGGTGAAACTCTTGCGGGTAAAATAGTAGAAGACGTAACCGCTGAACATCGCATAGAAGATGCGGAATCTCCAGTATTTATACTCTTTTTTAACGAGAGCTTTGTCCTGAATCTCTTTGGTGTGAGCAGCTGGTTTTAAGAACTTTAACACAAATTCACCTTATCAATAGCTCGATATAATCACTTCCACCCAAAAAAAATTGGATCGCGTATAGTGGAACAGATTCTTTACTTTTAGCAAAGAATCCCAAAAAAACACAACACTACATCCGTTTGACACCACTTATGGGATGTGATAGAAGAACTTTATGGTCGAATCGCTTTCTAATGAAGAACTTTCTGCTTTCCTTGAAGAGCTTGGAGTTATAGAGCCTGCCCCTCAGAAAGCCGAGCCATCTAACAATGAATCTCTTGCGGATCTTCTTTCCGAGATTAGTAAACTTACCAACAGTAATGATACTGTGCCTCTGGAGGAGGAGGAACCCGAGCCGTTATCCTTCGAAGAAAAGGTTCCTGTCTCACCGCGCAAGTCATGGACAAAAGTAGGATTGTCTCTCACTCTCCTTGCTGCTTTCTCCATGGGCTTATTTTGTGGCTTTTTCTTTCGTCTATCTAGGGATCTAGACAGCCAGATCACCGAATTAACCCACCTGACCTCCAAGATGCACTCTCTCATGGACACTATCAAACCGGTCGGCCTACCTATGGAAGAGGAACTCACAGAGGAGCTCCTGCTCGAAGACCTCAATCCACCATTTCTAGAAGAAGAGATCATCGAGCCGATTGATATTATCAAAAACTTTTCTGTTGCTTAATCCTTTTTCAATCCCTTATTATAACCTGACTTCTAGTCAGGCTTAGCTATAATCGTTAGAGATTTTTTGTCATATCCTCCTATTCTGACCGAAGTTAATAGCCAAAGGCTATTTACGAGGGCAGAATAGGAGGATATGGCGGAAAAGATCAACGAGGATAACTAAGCCTGACTAGAAGTCAGGTTATTAAGTTGTTAAATAATGAAATATCGAATAGCAAAAGGCGTTTTTGACATTCTTCCAAAAGACCCTGATCCCAAGGGGAATTGGCGGGAGTCTCACTTGTGGCAGCACGTTGAGTCGCAGATGGCAGCGATCGCGAAAGAGTTTGGCTTCCACGAAATTCGCACCCCCATTTTCGAGACCACCGAACTCTTCCAAAGATCCATCGGATCCACCACCGATATCGTGACCAAAGAGATGTATACCTTTCACGATAAAGGCGGCCGGATGCTCACCCTCCGGCCGGAAGGGACCGCTCCCGTGATGCGCGCTTTTATTGAGAAGAGCCTCGACCAAATCAGCTCGATTCAGAAGGTTTTCTACATCGTTCCGATGTTTCGCTACGAAAGGCAGCAGGCCGGTCGTTATCGCCAGCACCACCAATTTGGGGTAGAAGCGATTGGCTCCGACGCTCCAGCCCAAGATGTCGAGGTGATCGATCTTCTCTACTCGCTCTTTCAGAGGCTTGGGCTTCAGGGGCTCACTCTACAGCTCAACTCGATTGGCAACTTAGACTCCCGCAAAAAGTACCGTCACGAGCTCAAACACTCTCTCCACCCCTACTTTGACGAGCTCTCGCCCGAGAGCCAAGAGCGCTATCACACCAATCCTTTGCGAATCTTGGACTCCAAAAACCCCCATGACAAGAAGCTTTTGCTAGAGGCACCAACGATTTTAGACTTCCTCGATGATGAGGCAAAAGGCCACTTCGAGGAGGTGCGCCATCTGCTCGATCTCATCGAGATTCCCTACGTCATCAACTCCAATCTCGTGCGCGGTCTCGATTACTACACCAAAACCGTTTTTGAGATCACCTCCGAACAACTCGGCGCCCAAAATAGCCTCGGCGGAGGCGGTCGCTACAATGGCTTGATCAAAGAGCTTGGAGGGCCCGACCTTCCAGCTTTTGGATTTGGAGCCGGACTAGAGCGCATTATCCAGACCATGCTCGCCCAAAAGGTCTCCCTTCCCCCGCCTCAACACTCCCAGCTCTTCTTGATTCCTCTAGGAGACTCAGCCAAAGAGGCCTGCTTCAAACTGGCCAGCCAGCTTCGCAAGGAACACATTCCTACCGAAATGGATCTCAGCGGCAAGAAACTCAAAAGTGCAATGCGCTATGCCGACACGATAGGCGCGCGCTACGTCGCCGTGGTGGGAGAGAATGAATTGGAATCCAAGCAACTTGAACTGAAAGAAATGGCAAGCGGAAAAGTAGAAAAAGTATCTTTCTCATCACTTGTGAAAAGGCTAAAAAATGGTTGACTATCAACGCACACACACATGCGGCGCCCTCAGAAAAAATGACGTCGGAAGCGAAATCAGACTCTCTGGCTGGGTCCACCGCCGTCGAGACCATGGAGGCCTTATTTTTATCGATCTCCGCGACCGCTATGGACTCACTCAGATCGTCTTTCGACCGACCGACCATCCTGAGTTTCACGAAAAAGCCAGCCACTTGCGGGGCGAATGGGTCATCTCTGTGAAGGGAAAGGTCATCCCCCGGGCCGAAGGGATGATCAACCCCTCGCTTAAAACCGGCGAGATAGAGATAGAAGTCCTAGAATTTGCGATTCTCTCCCAAGCCAAAACTCCGCCATTTTCCATCTGCGATGAAAATATCACCGTCAACGAAGAACTCCGCCTCAAATACCGCTACCTAGACATCCGACGCGGCGACGTTACCAAGCGATTGCTGGTGCGCCACCGCGCCATGCTTCTGACACGCAACTACCTCGACAAGCAGGGCTTTACCGAGATCACCACCCCCATTTTGGGAAAATCCTCCCCCGAAGGGGCGCGCGACTACCTTATCCCCTCTCGCATCTACCCCGGCTCCTTCTACGCCCTCCCACAAGCCCCGCAGATCTTCAAACAGCTGCTTATGATCTCAGGTATGGACCGCTACTTCCAGATCGCCACCTGCTTCCGCGACGAAGATCTACGCGCTGACCGCCAACCCGAGTTCACCCAGATCGACCTCGAGATGAGTTTTGGCACTCAAGAGACCCTTTTTCCTATATTAGAAGGGCTCATGATCGAGATTTTCAACAATTGTAAAGGCATCAAATCCACATCACCCTTTCGCCACATGACCTACCACGATGCCATGGATAAATATGGGACCGACAAACCCGATCTGCGCTTTGGGATGGAGTTCCATGATCTCAGCGATATCGCAGAGAAGTCCACCTTCTCCATCTTCCTTGATGAGCTCAAACGAGGGAACAAGGTCAAAGGCTTTTGCGTCAAAGGCGGTACAGACATCTCGCGCAAAATGATCGATGAGCACACCCTCCTTGTCAAAAAGTTTGGCCTCCAAGGTCTTGCCTGGATCAAACTCAAAGAGTCCGGCCCCACTTCCACCATCACTAAATTCTTCGAGGAGCCCCTTCTCGATAGCCTTATCAAAAGAGTGGGGGCAGAAACCGGCGACCTAATCTTCTTAGCTTCGGCACCGGACAAAATCCTCTGCCAATCCCTCGACCACCTGCGCCGCCACCTCGCCAATAAACGCAACCTCATCGACCCCACACGATTTGAATTTCTCTGGATCACCGACTTTCCCCTCTTTCAGTGGGACGCCGAAAGCCAATCTCTCGCCTGCGAACACAACCCCTTCACCTCTCCTCACCCAGACGACATTCACCTCCTCGACACCGATCCCCTCTCAGCCCGTTCGGCTGCCTATGACCTCGTTCTAAACGGCTACGAAGTCGCCTCAGGCGCCTGCCGTATCTACGACAGCGCCCTCCAAGATAAGATCTTTACCCTTCTCAAGCTCACTCCCGAAGAGATCAATGAGCGATTTGGCTTCTTCATCGAAGCCCTCAAGTATGGCACACCGCCACACCTTGGTCTCGCCTTTGGTTTTGATAGGCTCATGATGATTCTCACAGAGACCGACAACATTCGCGACGTCATCGCCTTCCCCAAAAACCAACAAGCAGCCGATCTTATGATGAGCGCCCCCTCAGAAGCCCAAAAAGAACAACTTACCGAGCTTAAAATCCACATCCATGACCAGGAAGAAACAAAATGAAAAAACAAACTATTCTGCTTTCCACACTACTGCTCTTCGCCCCATTAGTGCACAGTGAAGAGAGTCCTCTTGCCAACCTCGACATCGAGAAGATTTCCGAAACTCTAGGCCATTTGATTGTCAAACAACTCGATCATCCCGGGATCAACTTCAACTTCGACAAAATTGTCCAAGGGATCAAGGA
>JAAKFT010000044.1 GCA_011064935.1 Chlamydiota bacterium
CGCATTGGGGATGGCACTTAAGACGCCGCGCCTGACATTGTCTTGCTCTTTTCATTCGAATACTATGGTGGGACGGAAGGAATCTAGTCATTCCTCCATAAAGATCCCGAAGAGAACCCTGAAAATGTCTCCATAAGAAGGTTTGTGAAAATTCTTGGCTAAAGTGAGAAAAACGGCCTTGCATTAATCTGCGCAATTAGAGAACTCCAATTTGACCCCAATTCTAAATTGATATTTTATTGAGGCTGTTCCAAAAAGAGTGCATACTCTTTCCAATAAGCAGCTTCGGGATGCTCGGGCAGCATCGTTTTCTTCTCTTTTTTCTTCTTAAAGGTCTTCCTTAGCCCTCTTTCAAATCCCTTAAGCAACAGATAAAGACTCCCAATAGGAGAAGCTCGTTCGAAGAGAAGAGCTTGTTTCTTCCACCTATTTCTTTGAGGAGAGTTGGCAAACGCACATAATTTTTCCGCATAAATGCTCGCTTGAGAAAAATTTTTGGTTTTTAAAAAATGCTTAACCGTTTTCTCCCAGAGTGCGGTGATTTTATACTCAAATAATCCATTAATGATTGCCTCTATCTCCTTCGATTGACTGAGTGAGAGCAAGTTTTCATGCAAACGCCTGCAATCTTCTTCATTAAAGCTAACATTTCCATGGTTCGTCACAGATTCTGGGTTTTGATAGAAGAAATAGAGATGATTGTTTGTAAAAAGATAGATAGGAAAAAGCATTGAGCATCTTCCTATAAGATCTCCGTCAATGGACGTGTGAATATTCATGTCAAAACCTCCGATTTTCTTGAGAATATCGGTTTTGAACAAAGCTGAGGGGAGAGGAATTTTGATCGAATTTCCAACGTAAAATACAAAACCTTTTGGTGGAGGATAATAACCCGGTAAAGGGGAAGGTTTAGGACAATAAATAGTTGCAATATTCTCCTGATCGATCCAGATGTTATCCTGTGCTCCTGAAAACGCAATATCTTGATAAAGCTCAAACCCCTTTAATGCCTCTGCAAAAAAAGTAGGACCTAGAAAATCGTCGTCAGGCAAAAAAGCCACATAGGGAGTCGTTGTAGCCTCTAATCCCGATTGAAAGTTTGCCGCCACTCTTATGGCCTTCGAATGCTTAAGCATTTTTATTCTTGGATCTTGTTGCATGAATTCCCGAATCACTTCTTCTGTTTCTTTCCCAGACGCATTATCAACAATCAGAAGAGTAAAGTTAGGAAAGGTTTGTAAAAGGACACTTCGAATGGCTCTTTTGAGAAATTGGGGGCGACGATATGTGGGGATGATGAGGGTAATCAAAGGAGTATTCATGTTTCAATCAAGTGATTTCTCATGGATTTTTTCTCCTTCAAATGATAGGATTTTTCTTTTCAAATAATTGCGATCCATTATGAAAACAATTATCTTAGCTGGTGGTGTCGGTGCCCGTTTCTTTGAAAAAACAATCGATACCCCTAAACCTCTGATTGAAATTGGTGAGAAACCGCTTCTTTGGCACATTATGCACACCTACTCTCAATATCAATTCAACGAATTCGTCGTTGCTCTTGGCTATAAGAGCTACTTGATCAAGGAATATTTCACCAGTTTATACATTCTTAACAATGATCTGTCAATAGAACTTAAAAATGGGAAAACCACTATCCATGGAAGTCATGCGCTCCCATGGATAGTCCATCTTGTCGATACAGGAATGAACACTCAAACAGGGGGAAGGCTCAAACGTTTACAAAAGTGGATCGGGCATGAGCGCTTTATGTTGACCTATGGAGATGGGCTCACAGATGTTGATATTGATGAGCTACTCGCATTTCACAAATCGCATGGCAAACTCGCGACAGTTCTTAGTGTCCATCCTCCCACTCGCTTTGGTGAACTAAAGTTTAAGGAAGAACAAATCTATAGCTTTCACGAAAAGCCACAAGTTAAAAAGGACTGGATCAATGGAGGGTTTTTTGTCCTCGAACCAGAAATTTTCGCCTATCTTGAGAACGATGAGACGATTTGGGAACGCGACCCTCTCGAGAAACTCGCTCAAGAGGGTGAATTGATGGGATTCAAACATACAGGTTTCTGGCAATCTATGGATACGATACATGAGTGGAGGTATTTGCAGAGTTTATGGGATTCAGGAGAAGCTCGATGGTTGAAAGATGAGTTATTGGTCAGATAAACGGGTCCTTGTTACCGGAGCAAGTGGATTTATAGGCTATTGGTTGACAAAGCGTCTTATCGAAGAGAACGCGACCGTAATTGCTCTTGTTCGTGATCATGATCACCAATCTGAACTTTATAGATCTGGACTGATCGAGAGTGTTTCAATCGTAAGTGGTGAATTGGAAGCTCCAAACGTAGTTGAAAGGGCTATTTGTGACTACGAAATCGACACTCTCTTTCACCTCGCTGGCCAAACGATTGTTGGCTCAGCATTACGTGCTCCCCTTCAGACTTTTGAAGCAAACATACGTGGTACATACCATCTTTTGGAGGGATGCCGTCGACAAGCTCATTATATAAAATGCATCGTGATCGCATCCTCCGACAAGGTCTACGGTCCAAGCAACCTTCCCTATACTGAGACAATGCCTTTAATGGGAAACTATCCGTATGATGTCTCGAAATCATGTTGCGATCTGATTGCACAAAGCTATTTCCAAACCTACAACCTCCCGATCACCATTGCCCGTTGCTGCAACATTTATGGGGGAGGTGATCACAACAGGAGCCGTCTGATCCCTGGAACCATCCGTAACCTTCTTCATGATGAACAGCCACTAATTCGTAGTGACGGATCCTTTATCCGAGAGTACCTTTATGTGAAAGACGTGATCGACGCATATTTTCTTCTGGCAGAAAAGACTCAAACTGAGAGAGTAAAGGGGGAGGCTTTTAATTTTGGTTCTTCAAGACCTTACTCTGTCCTCGAAGTGGTAAATCTATTGCGAAAAATCATGAAAAAAGAACATCTAGAAACGAAAATTTTGAATTCAGTCCAAACTGAAATTCGCTATCAACATCTCAATAGCAATAAAGCAAAAGAAATGCTCGGATGGGAACCTAGCTATTCACTAGAGAAAGGGTTAAAAGAAACCATCGAATTGTCGTTGACGCCTGATTATGCGATTCGTTGAGACATCCCTAGAAGGGGCCTATCTGATTCATCTAAACACCAAAAGGGATGAGAGGGGATCTTTTTCGCGGCTCTTCTGTTCAGAGATATTTATGCAACATGGCATTGAAAATAGCGTATTCGTCCAAGTAAACCTCTCTTCAAACTCCCACAAAGGAACCTTGAGAGGAATGCATTATCAAACAAACCCTCATATGGAAGCAAAAGTTGTTTATTGCTTGAGAGGAAGAGTCTTTGACGTCATGGTAGATCTTCGTCCCAACTCAAAAACGTATCTAAGCCATTATTTCCTAGAGCTTTCGCAAGACAATTCCCTTGCGGTTTTCATTCCAGAGGGATTTGCACATGGTTTTTTGACATTAGAACCTAATTCAGAGATCTTCTATCTTATGTCTGAGCCCTACCATCAAGAGTATCAAAAAGGGTTTCACTGGAACGACCCAACTTTTCAAATAAAATGGCCCTCCTTTCCCCCATATCTTTCTGAACGTGATCAAAACCATCCCCTTTTCCGAATATGAATTGTAGATTTTGCAAATCATCTAACCTCCATTCGTTTTGTGATTTAGGATCGACTCCCCTTTCCAATGCCTTTCTTAGCAAGAAGGAATTAGAAAAAAAAGAACATGTATACCCACTTCATGCGTTCCTTTGTGCAGACTGTTTGCTCGTACAACTTCCGACATTCCATAACAGCTCCGAGATTTTTTCAGATCACTACCCCTATTTTTCCTCTTTCTCCATTACTTGGCTTGAGCACGCCAAAAACTTTGCTTTGATGGCAAAAAAACGCTTCGGGCTCAATCACAACTCTCTGGTAATCGAAATCGCTAGTAATGATGGCTATTTACTCCAGTATTTTAAATCTTTAGGAGTGCAGGTCCTGGGGATCGAGCCTGCAAAAAATGTCGCTCAGGTTGCCCGAGAAAAAGAAATACCTACCCTTACTTGCTTTTTTGGAACTCAAACAGCAAGAAAAATCGATCGACAAGCCGACTTGCTTATTGGGATTAATGTCTTAGCCCATGTTCCCGATCTCAATGATTTTGTGGTAGCGATGAAGCGAATTCTAAAGCGAGACGGCACCTTGACCATAGAGTTTCCTCACCTACTGAAACTGATCCGAGAAACTCAGTTCGATACCATCTACCATGAGCATTTTTCCTACTTTTCTCTGCTATCAGTGAAAAGAATCTTTACTTACCACGGCTTATCTATTTTCGATGTCGATTCACTCCCCACTCATGGAGGCTCTCTTCGTATTTATGCCAAACATTTGGAAGACCAGTCCAAAGAAGAGAGGGCTAGTGTGAAAAAAATGATAGAAGAGGAGGAGAGATTTGGACTGAGCCAGCTCGATACCTACAGACACTTTTCGCAGAAAGTGGAAAAAGTTGAATCAGAACTCCTTGCATTTTTTCATAGAGCAAAAAAAGAAAGGAAAAAAGTGCTTGGATACGGAGCCCCTGCGAAGGGAAACACCCTTCTCAATTGCTGCAAGATAAATTCCGATGATTTGCCATTTACGGTAGATATTAACCCTCATAAACAGAATAAATATTTACCTGGAACACACATTCCAATTTATGCCCCAGAAAAGATTTTTGAGATTAAACCCGATTATCTCTTGATACTCCCCTGGAATTTGAAGGAGGAGATCATTTCTCAGATGGATGCGATCCGCCAATGGGGCGGAAAATTTGTGACTCCTCTTCCACAGCTTCAAATTTATTGACAAATTTAAAATTGCAGGCCTGACCCGCAACTCAATAAAATGTCCGAATGTCAGGCCTGACCCGCAACTGGCCTGACCCGCAACTCGAGAATTTTTCAACACAGTCCCAGAAAGATGGCGCGATTCGTTGGCGTAAATTTGTGTCTTTATTTTTCGCGCATGTTATTACCCGCATAATAGTTTTAGAAAATCAGCTTGGATGGTGAATAGAAATAATCAATCGATTAAAAGAAGATGATATGCGTATCGATGTCAGCAAAAGACTCAGCCCAAAAGAGCTCTCAACTCCCGTTGAAGCCTTCACCACCCCCTTTGAATTCACTTTCATGATCGATACAACGATCGAAGAGGTGCTACATACCCTGCAATCCAAGAAAGTCAGCGATCAGGTCGAATTTTTCTACGTCACCGACCACGACAACGTCTTGCAAGGGATGATCGTCCCCAAAGATCTAATCTACAGCCCCTCAAAAGCCACTTTGGTCGATATTATGGATACCGACGTCGCTAGCCTATCCAAAGAGACCACCCTGGAGAAAGCACTCAAAACCATGACTCACCACCAAGTGCTGGTTATGCCCGTCATTGATGAAAACAACCGTTTCGTCGGCGTCCTCGAAGTCCTTACCCATGACCATGAATTGCTCTATCAAGCCAAAAAGAACCAGCTTCAGGCAGCCAAAGAGGATATCTTCCAGTTTATTGGACTCACCATCGAACAGGGCAAGTGGAACTCCAGCTGGCTAGAATTTCGCTACCGCATGCCCTGGCTAGCCTGTAATCTTATCGGGGGATTGATCTGCGCTGTGATTGGTGAGTTCTATCAGTTGACTCTCATAGAATTTGTGATCCTCGCCCTCTTTATCCCGCTGGTGCTGACCCTCAGCGAGTCAGTCTCAATCCAGTCGATGACCCTCAGCCTCCGCTTTCTTCACTTGCGGAAAATCTACTGGATCCAAATCTGGCGCCGTGTAGTCGTCGAATGGAAGACCAGTCTGCTTCTCAGCGCTGCCTGTTCGATTATCATCGGAGCTTTTTACTTTGCCTTGAGTGTAGATATCAAGCCGATGCTGGCGATCTCTGGGAGTATGTTTGTGGCGATGATCGTCTCGGCGACCTTTGGGGCGCTCTTCCCGATCATCCTCCACCTTCTTCGGCTCGATCCCAAAGTGGCCGCCGGCCCATTGGTTCTCATGATGGCCGACATCGTCACCATCGCCATCTATCTCAGCATTTCCACCTGGCTACTGATCTGAAAAGCCCTTTCTAACTCAGCGAGAGAGATGCGGGCACAGCCCAATCTCTCGATGGCCATCCCTGCAGCGAGATTGGCTAGCCGAACCCCTTTCTCCAAAGTCATCTGGTTGGCTAGGGCAGCGGAAATAACGGCGAGAACAGTATCCCCGGCTCCGGTTACATCTTTGACCTCGTGGACATGGCTGACGGGGAAATCTTGCTGAGGAGCGGTGCGGGAGAAGAGTGAGATCCCCTCTTTGGATCGGGTCACCATCAAGGTCTCAATAGCTGTCTCTTTTAGGAGCTTGGCCGCTACATTGTTCAGGGGCTCATAGAGAGCTAATCTAGAAGCTCCATACGCTTCACTCTGATTGGGCTTGATCAGAGTAGCGCCCTGGTATTTTGTAAAATCTAAATCCTTGGGATCCACTATGGTTGGAATGGAGCGCTCATTTGCCATCTCTATCAGAGATGCAAGAAAGGAGGAAGTCAGAAAGCCTTTGGCATAATCGGAGATCGCGACCACGCTAGCTCCCTCCAAAATCTCAGAGAGTTGAGCGATCAACTCTTTTTCAAGAGCACTATCGAGGGGCTGGGGTTTTTCGTAATCCACACGAAGCAGCTGCTGGTTGTCGGCAATCATCCGTTTCTTCACAGGAGTCTGAAACCCTTCTTGCGTCACGATGCCCTGAGTATCGACCCCCTCTTCAAAGAGGATCCCTTTTAGATGGCGACCATAGAGATCATCACCGATCCGTCCTATGGCTATGACTTCCATCCCCAAAGAACAGAGATTGAGCATCGCATTACCAGAACCTCCTGGTCGCTCACTCTCCTCGTCAACCCGCAAGATCGCAACGGGAGCCTCAGGAGAGATACGCTTCACAACTCCCATCGTATAGACATCGAGCATCAGGTCGCCAACGACCACCACTTTTCGTTTTTCAAAGAGAGAGGACACTACCAATACTTCCTTGGGATAATATAGTTCTGAACATAGTCGATGACCGCTCCTTCAAGAGTATACTTGGGTCTAGAAAGACCTGCCTTCTGCGCTTTCGACATATCGGCCAGGGTGTAGTTTTGGTATTTACCCACGAGATCTGGAGGCATATCGATATATTGGATGGTGACAGGGCGGTCGACGGCTTTGATAACCCCTGCAGCTAACTGATTCCAAGTATGAGGCTCCCCCAACCCAATGTTATAAATCCCCGTCTTATCATTGATGAGAAACTCTGCCACCATGCGCACCGCATCCTTGACATAGATAAAGTCACGCACTTGATCGCCATCCCCAAAGTGATTGGGGTCAGAGGATTTAAAGAGCTGAATCACACCGTTATTCAGAGCATCTGGCACCATTTTCATAAGAGCTGAGGCCATCCGACCTTTATGGTACTCATTGGGGCCAAAGACATTGAAAAATTTCAGCCCTGTCGCCTTATCCAAGAGATTCTGCTCTGCAAGCCAGAGGTCGAAGAGATGCTTGGAGTAACCATACATATTGAGAGGGCGATATTGGGTCAGACTCTCGTGGCTATCAGAGAAGCCCAACTGGCCATCGCCATAGGTCGCTGCTGATGAGGCATAAATAAGGCGAATCTCATGGGCCAAAGCGTACTCTGCCAGTCGGACAGAATAGCGGTAGTTGTTCTCAAGCAAGTAGTTAGCGTCTTTCTCGACGGTTGAACAACAGGCCCCTAAATGGATAAAGGCCAAAATATCACTCTCCCGACCTACCAACCACTCAAAGAGCTGGTCTTTGTGGAGGATATCTAAGAACCGTTTCCCAACAAGGTTCTGCCACTTCTCGTCAGTCCCCAAATTATCAACAACAACGATGTTGTTGATCCCCAGCTCGTTAAGATGAGTGATCAGTGCAGAGCCGATAAAGCCAGCTCCACCAGTGATGACGATGTATTTATCTTCAAAGAGTTTCATATCCAAGTCCTAATTAGAGGCAGACCATACCAAAA
Source organism: Chlamydiota bacterium (assembly GCA_011064935.1). Classification (GTDB taxonomy): domain Bacteria; phylum Chlamydiota; class Chlamydiia; order Chlamydiales; family JAAKFR01; genus JAAKFT01. The sequence goes on from JAAKFT010000044.1 coordinate 8,092, forward strand.
AACGACAATCAAATAAAGCTGAAGCGGAAGGTGCTCTTTTTCAACGACTTGAGATTTGTTTATCACACAACACTGATTTTAATCTTTTTTTATTCAATCTATAGTAAAATATATAATAATAAGAAAAGTTAGTTTGAGGATAGTTATGTCAGTTAATCCAACAAACATTCAGCCGCTATTGAATGGTCTTAAACCTGGTCATCGAGTTGGCTTTGATGAGAGCACGCAGAGCTTTAAAAGTATCAAGGGAAGAAAAGGCGGCATTGATTTAGAAACTCTAGGCTACAAAATCAATGCGTTTGTTAATGATGGTAAAATCAGTTCTGAACAATTAACACAAATTAATCAAGCCCTCCAAAATCGTGCAGACAATCTTGAGAGTCGCAAAGATAGCTTTTGGATAAAAATGTTCGCCGGGAAAAAGATCGACAAGAGTGTCCATAAGTTAAGGAATATTGAAAAAAGAATTTCAAGGACCATTTCTGATCGTGGTTTACCTCCAACAAAAGTAGCTCCGTCTACTTCTGAAGCCGCTGGCAAACCCTCGGCTCTTGCTGCTGCTGAAGCGCCACCTTCTCGAGTAGAAACTGCTGCTACGGCTAAAGAAACCCCTCCACCAGCAACAGCCGGCGAACCATCAGCCGCCCCTGCTCCACCTCCACCACCCACGCCAGGCATCACCGGAGCACCGCCGCCTCCTCCGCCTCCGCCTCCAGGTCTAGGTGTAAAAAAAGCCCCAACACAGACATTCGCTCATAGAACCGTCACAACAGAAGCAGACAAGCAGGCCAAACTAAGCGGTGAACCAAAAAGGCCAACGATCAATCCAGAAGATGACCTTGGAAAGCCTCAATTTATACCAGCAGAACGCAAGAAGAGGTATGCTGAAGAGATTCTAGCCTTTGTAAAAGGGACTCCAAAAACGGAAACAATAAAAAGTGGAAGAGTAACGAAGCAGGTAACAACCCACGAAGAAAATGGTTTAGAACATGCGATAGCACGCTTAGCGAAAGAGATTCAAGAGAATGATCGCCTTCAGGATGAAATGGCAGGAGCCACTGCAAAGTTGCATGAGACGAAAGGGCAACTGACATCAATACGCGAGAGAATAAAAAAGTTAAAAGCAGCTAACAGTGCTAACAAGAACTACGTTGCTTCGCAAACGACCAGAAGTGGCACGGTTCATAAAACTTTTTATTGTGATCTTGAATACAAACAGAGACAAACTGAATATTCCCCACTATCCGAGGAAGATAGAAAAATCCTGGGTAAAGAAGGGGGCATGATTACTGAATATGATACTATTGGAAAAAAGCTCACCGTTGAAGCAAAAAAAGAAAAAACACTAGAAGCTGAAAAAAGGGACTACGCTGGCCAGCTGGATGAGCTCAAAACTCAACTCGACCAATTGCAGAGCACAAAAATGGCTGTAACAATTGGTGGAAAAGAGAGTCAAATACCCTTCGAAGAGAGCAGAACTTTGTTAGCTGCGAAAAAAAGGCTTGTAGATAGTTGGATGAGTATAAAAGGAAATCTATCAAAAGGAACCGCTCCGAAGAAAAAAGAGAAAGAGGTTAGGGAAGAAAGAGTGGCCGAAATAACGGCTAAACTAACAGAGGGCGCCAAGAAAGCAGTAGCCCAACAGAAGGCCGAGAGAGACCAACTTCCCCAAGCCTTAGAAATACAGCGATCTTCAAACCCCGAGCAATTTCTTGGGGGTTGGGAATAGTCCCCACCGTCAGGTTGAATACCATTGATTGGGTTCTCGGCGGATAGTACGGGTAGGATAGATCTGGTAAGCAGAATCTAAATCGGGTAGCTCTTCGCCCATCACGAAAAAGGCGGTGCCTGAACCTGTCATCGCAACCATCTCATAACCACTTTTTCGCCAACACCTCTAATACCATTTAGGATAAATATCCTAAACGGTACAATATCACTCCGCGTGAGCCTTTATTCAGCTCGGGGCCGGTATAGTCGAGGGTGTCCAGCGAAAGATTGGAGAAGGTGAAGAGATCGGCTTCGGGAGAACATCTCTCGAGAACGGTCTGAAGAGTAGAGCCTCTTTTTCATCTTGTTATCTTACCTGCACTTTCAGTATAACCCTTCCATTAAAACAGAAGAGGTGAAAGATGGCAGTTGAAGCAACGGAAAGAAGATCTCAATTCATTCAAACGAATATTCAGGAATCTATTCCTGAAATATGTCGATTACCCTATGAGCTCTGGCTGGTAATTGCTAGCCATCTAACTGGAAAGGACCTAATCAGTTTAGCTGGCACCTGCAAAGCTTTCCGTCTATTGGAGAGAGAGCCCTCTCTTTGGCAGCTCTTATGTGAAAAAGGTCCTTTTAGGGGAGTGCCGGAGGGTGAAAATCCCAAAGAGGCCTATATCCGTCGCACGACTGAAATTTTGCAAAATGCGGATTCAAGTATTGCTATTTCAGTTAATTCAGACACGAGCACCGGTTCATCCGCAGCCGTCTCTTCAGCGCGTTCCAGAACTGTTTTGCGCAAAAACAGGGGAACACTAGAAAAAATTGGTCGTGTAAAATCTTTTATCTTATTCGTTAGTATAGTTGGTGGAATAGTTGCAGGATTTACTACCACAAAATCTGGTTTTAATTTTTTTTCATTTGCTCTAGTCTTAATGGCAGGTATATGTATAGGCGTGTGCTCGGAAGGCTGTACCGACTCCCGCTAGAAGAGTTGGACCTGGTTCAAATCCCGGCATTTTTGGGTAACAACAGGGATAGCGGAATCCTTCCGTTTCCCCAGTCCAGTGCCTCTTGAAAAGCAACAGTTGTGATGAAGAAAATGTACTAGGCAGCCTGCTGTTTTTTGAAGCTTGGCTTATCCACTTGGCCTGATCTAGTGAACATTCTATATCCTAGAAGCTCCAACCAATGATCATGAGACTCACCTGTCAGCAGCTCTTTTGGGCTCTTGCCAACACGTTCAAGCCGAGCGCTACGCATAAACCTGCGATGATTGAGGAAGAACTGTAGGAGTTCGAGATAACCACTGCCAAGTGTCTTACGGAGAAAGAAATAGTTTCTCA
>JAAKFT010000045.1 GCA_011064935.1 Chlamydiota bacterium
TTTTGTGATTATGGGAGGGCTGGTCTATCTAACCAGCGCGATTGTGCCAGGGTTTACGGTCGACAATTTCGGCTGGGCCATTCTCTTTGCCTTGATCGTGGCGCTGATCAACTGGTTTCTCTTCTCCTTCTCTCCAGAGAAGCGCTAATCATCAGATTATTACGACTGCGCTTTCAGGGAGCAAGGTAATTTTGGACTTGGTGAATTCTACTTTTTCTGTGGTTAGAAGCAGCTCTTTAGATTGACACTCAATGAAAGGAATGGGGAGCGTCAAATTTTCTTTACTATCAAGATGGCAGATCATCCCGATCCAGTCGTTGACGTTGGTCTGGTACTCCCAGGCGATCCACTGATTCTGAGTGGAGAAATATACCTTTATTCCGTCATCTTTGAGACCAGGCTTGGGCGGATAGAGTTGACGGAGTGAGATGAGCTCTTTGTAGAGCTTGAAAATATCTCGGCAGTCGGGGGCTTTGATATCCCAGCTCAGTTTGGAGTTCTGAAAGGCATCTCTTCCGGGAAAGGGCATATCTTCTCGATGAAACTCCCGCTTCCTCCCTTCATAGACGGCACGCATGAGCTTCTCATCCTCATAATCGGTAAAGTATGCGAAGGGGTGTTTCTCTGCGTACTCTTGGCCCATAAAGAGCAGGGGGATCGCAGGGGTCATCATGCAGAGAAGAGCTCCGACTTTGAGCCGTTTATGGCTCATGATGGCTGAGAGACGATCGCCCATGGGGCGATTGCCTATCTGGTCATGGTTTTGAATAAAGACGATGAACTTCTCAAAGGGCACTCCCGCAGCTCTGTTTCCATGTCTTTTTTTGCGAAAGGATGAGTATTTGCCATCGTAGACAAATCCTTCGGTCATGGCTTTGGCGAGATCTTGCAGGCCATTAAAATCGTTGTAATAGGTGGTCTGCTCGCCTGTCAGAGCAACATGTGCAGCATGGTGGAAGTCATCATTCCATAGTGCGGAGAGCCCTTTTTCTTCGTTGACTCGAATGATTTTGGAGTCATTGAGATCGCTCTCGGCAACCACGTAGGCCTCTCTTTCAAAAGATTGGATCGCCTGTGAAAGTTCGGAGATGAGAGTTGAGGCGCTGAAATCATAGATGGAGTGGATCGCGTCAAGGCGGAGGGCGTCGATATGATACTCTGAGATCCAATAGAGGGCGTTTTTGATGACATAGTCGCGAACGTAGTCGGAATAGGCACCGTCGTAGTTGAAGGCTTTGCCCCATGGTGTGTGGTAGGTGCCACTGAAATAGGGGCCAAACTCGCCGAGATAACTCCCCTCTGGTCCTGGATGGTTATAGACCACATCCAAGCAGACTCCAATCCCTGCGAGATGACAGGCGTTGACGAGCTCTTTAAGTCCATTTGGACCACCATAGCCATGATAGGGTGCATAGAGCGAAGCTCCGTCGTAACCCCAGTTCCATCGTCCTGGAAATTCGGCAACGGGCATGAGTTCGATGAAGTTGATGCCGAGTTCTTTGAAATAGGAGATTTTGTCGATCACGCCCGCAAAAGTACCCTCCGGAGAGAAGGTGCCGACGTGAAGTTCGTAAAAAATAGCTTCACGCAAGGGGAAAAGTTGCCATGCTTGATCGGCCCAGGCGAAGCTGTCGGGATCGATGATCATGGTCGCCCCGTGAACTCCATCGGGCAGTGAGCGTGAGATGGGGTCGGGCCTTAGGAGGCCGTTCTCGAACTGATAGAAATAACGATCCTGGGGTTCAGCTTCGGAGATTTCGCCGCCAAAATAACCATCATGAGTGGGTTGCAACGGGAAAGCCCCCTTCCCTTCAATTTTCACCAGAAGAGAGTCATGATGAGGGGCCCAGATCTTGAAAACACCACCTTTGGTTTTGTGGTAGCGGGCGCCGAGATCAAGTTGCCATTGAAGGGCTGTGTTGAAAAACTTAACCCGCTCGCCTTCAGCCATCTATGGGTTCCTGTTTTTTGAATCGAAATATCAAACGCGGCTCTCGGTCTACCTCAATCGCTCGCGTTTCCAAAACTAGTAACCAAATCTGCCTGAATCCAAACAACTTAAATTTTTCAACACAGCCCCATTGGGGTGTTTCTAATACTTTAGGCTTCTTGAACTTCTCTCTCTTAAAGGCAAGAGATTCCTGCTTCGACGTCTTTCGACTTCACAGGCGTTTAACCGTCGCACCGACGGCGAACCGATCTTGGTTATCGATCGATGAGTGCCAGATTACGAATTCGAAGAATTTGAAGCAAGCGCCTTATACCAAATCCGGGCAGTAAATGCACAAAGTAGGGTCGGGTAATGTGGCAGATTTAGATAATCGTTTCGAAGCTTATATTTTTAAATATGAACGAGAAAGGATTGCCTAAAGATGACGTGTTATACGGCGTGAATTTGTGCATTTACTGCCCGGATTTGGTATTGCATCTGGCCTGAAGGGCCGAGTTTTACGGTGCATTTCGATAAAGATACACAAAGGGTAAGGAGTGAAATAGATCTGCCACCGCAAGGGTGTGGTTAGGGCCGCGATGTTTTATTTTCGCCTTTTCGCCGGTGAAGAGGTCCACAAAAGCCCGTTCTGCCCACTCTTTGGAGAGGATAATTTCGGTATCTCCCCAAACCGATTGGCCAAAGGGCTTCATAATAGAACCCGAAAAGCGGCCTGCAGCGACCAGCAGGAGTTGATCCTCGTGTTTGCGATAAAAGGCGATGAGATGGTCCTTGCGTTCCCCGCGTACACGAAGAGGATGGTAGTCACCTTGGAGGAAGAGAGCGCGGTGGTCTTTTCTAAAATTAAGAGCTTTCCAGTGGACAAAGAGCTTGGGATCGTTTTTTAGTCCCTTTTTCTCCACTGTTTTGATCATTTTTTTAGAATATTCGAAATCAACGGGGGCACGGTTATCGGGATCGACCAGTCGATAATTCCAATGCTCATTGCCCTGATAGGTGTCGACCACTCCGCAAGAGGCGATCTTAAGGGCAAGGGCTGAGAGTGAGTTCCAGCTACCCAGCTCATCGATCTGCTTTTGGAAAGGAATAAAGTGTTTGAGGAACGGATTCCCTTTTTCCTGCGATAAGATGGCGTAGAGAAACTGCTTCGCACTCTCTTCGTAATCTAGATTGGGTGTGACCCAACTGGTCTCGCGGCGAGCCTCGCGAATGGATTTTAAGATGACGCCCCAAATCCTCAAAAGAAAGTCGTTCCACTCCCCTTTCTTTAATCCCTGTTTGGGCCAGACACCCACGAGTGTCTGGTAGATGAAATACTCATCATTGGAGGTCGGAGCGCCGTCGGTTTTGTGTTTGGCATTGACAAACGCCCACTTTTTGACTTGAAGACGCCACTCATGTGAGAGTTCGCTTAAGACGTTGAGTCGCATCCTGACATCTTCGCTACGCTTGGTGTCATGGGTGGAGCTGGTCAAGAATCCGTAGGGCCAATGGGCGAGTTTTTCTTGATTGAATCGATGAAAATCTCCAACAGAGTAACCAAAATGGGTGGGATCCCCGCCGACATCGTTGAGAGAGATAAAGCGGTTGTAGATGTAGAAGCAGGTATCTTCGAGACCCTTGGCCATGATGGGGGCTGTGAGCTGTTGGAAGCGGAGGATAAACTCTCGATAGCCACACGTCTCTTCCTGTTTGATCTTGAGCAGTAGAAGGTCTTCAAGAAAATCGAAGATCGAGGGATCGAGCCATTCGGCGCGACTCTTAGCCTTTTCGATCGCGATGGTGATATAGTGACTATCTCGCTTGCTTACGCCTCCCTCCGGGCCGATATAGGTGCGGTAGACCGGGAAGGCAGCAATAAGCTCTTGAAGCGCTTGGGTGAGGTCATGCCTAGTAAAGTCTCGATAGAGTCGATTACCCTCAGAAAGTCGATCGAGCTTCAGAGCAAGACTCTCCACCTCACTCACCATATGAAAGGTTGCAAAGAGCTTCTTCGACTGATAGAGCGTCTCTTCAAAATCGATCTTCTCACCGACAAACTCCTCGTAAATTTCGGTGAGCTCTCTCTCTTTATCTTGGCGCACAAAGAGGCCGTTCAAGAGATTGAGGTATTCGTAGCCCACGGTCCCCTCAACTTGCCAAGAAGCCGGCAGCTGCTCTTTGCGGTCGAGAATTTTTTCCACAACTGTGAACAAGCAGAACCGTTCGCGCAATTTCTTGAAATAGGTGACTGGATCATACAACCCGTCGGGGTGATCAACGCGAAGCCCCTGAACTTTACCCTCTTCGATCAGTTCGAAGAGCCATTTATGGTGAGCTTCTAGCACGATTTGGCTCTCATTGCAGATTGCGACAAGTTCATGAATGTTGAAAAAGCGACGATAATTGATCTCGTGATGGGCCACTTTCCAAAAGGACAGTCGATAAAACTGAGCTTCGAGCAGTTTATCCAGACGGTCGAAAGAGGTTGCCACCCGTTTTTTTCCATTGAAGAGCGTGATTTTATTTTGAATAAATAGCCTGATCGGCTTGGAGCTCTTCATGAGGGCGGTCAATCTCTCATTCCCCTCTTTTTTCTTCAGAGCTCTCTCATTGTGGCTCACAGGAAATTGACGATAGAGAGTCACCAAACTCTGATATTCTGCGTAAGCAGGATCCTTGCTGAGTTCATTTTGATCGTCTTCGAGGATCATCGGGTAGGTGTACGGGGCAATCGGTAGAGGAAAGTCGTTATATTGAAGCTGAAAGTTGCCCTCAATTAAAAGAAGCTTGATCTGCTGCTTTTCGAGAGCCGCTCCGTAGGGTTCACCAAGGATGGGGAGAAGGACTTTATCTTGAAGTTCCTGCTTTTCGGACCTCCAATCAATATCGAAGAAAGGGGCATACTCGGAGCCGGGACCATTTTCCAGCACATCCTGCCACCAGCGATTTTTTCCACCCTTGATTCCCATATGATTGGGAACCACGTCGACGATCTGTCCCATTTTGAGTTTTTTCAGCTGGGCACAAAAGTAAGCGTAGTCTGCCTCTGAGCCTAGAGCGGGGTTGAGATGGTTGGGGTTGGTGACATCATAACCATGGGAACTATAAGCATCGTAATAGGGCGAGCAGTAGACTGACTCAATGCCAAGCTCTTTGAGATAAGGCAAAATAGCGGTCGCTTTCTTAAAAGGGAACGTTTCAGTGAGCTGCAACCGGTAGACAGAAGAAGGAATATCAGAAAGCTTTGGTTTTAACATAGATCGGAAGCCAGTGGCTTAGGATGGTGAGAGGAACCACCACTTTGAGGCTTCCAGCCCTCCGTTTTTCGACTATCTTTTCCATGCTCTGTTCTATCAAAAATAGTCCAATTAAAAAATCAATTTCTTTGGGGTTTTTGGGGAGAAAATGCAGCGATTCGGCCTGCCGTAAATAGGAGCGCACAAAAGAGGAGCCCACCCATATCGCCCACCCCATGGCCCATCTGTTCAAAGTAGGAAGAGAGATGTCTGTCATCATACCTCGGGCATGTTGTCTCAAGATAGCTGTAAAACCGGTCTCGACAAAAGAGTAGAGCATCGAAGCGACATCAATCAGAGGCGACCTTTTGTGTTTGCGTTCATAGTAGGAATGAAAGGGGCTCCCCTCGAAATCGCTGATCAAAAACTCTTTCCCTGAATAGAGAAGATGATCCAGGGTGTAGTCTCCGTGACAGCGAGATCGGCCCGCATGGAATTTATGACGAATAAGGAGATGAATCCATTTAAAAAGAGGCTCTTGGTTCTTTTGAACGAGATCGACATTCATCTGGAGTTCCTTGACGATATTCTTGTAGACCCCCTGGAGATGGGAGCAGGCTTCGATCACCTTGCGTCGCATATTTTGATAGAGAGAGCGTTGATAAAAGAGGGTAAAAGGAGTAGGCGCAAAATCAGGAAGATCTTTGCGTGAGGCCATAGCCTGATGGAACTCCGCCGTCATTCCGCCGAGTTGGCGGGCCACCTCGATCGAGGTTTCCAAGGTTTTGTGAAACTCTGGGGGGAGCGTACCCTGGGAGAGCTCTAAGAAACTGCACGAAGGGCTTAACATCTCTTCTGTGACAAGATGGCTATTGGCTCTCATGCGCTCTAAATAGTGCTCTGCATGGCTGATTCCTAGCTCTTTTGCTTTGAGTTCATTTGAAATAGAGACGGTCTCTTTGGCGAGAGCAGAACTAACCTCGGGATAATCCACATACCCCAATAGCGGCAAAAAGTGTTTAAAGGGAGTGTTTGTTGAGAGAAAGCTGCGCATCTCAATATCGATATCTAGTCCTTCTTCGAGCAGCTCGTAGAGTTCAAGAGCAGTTGTTTGTTCTGAAGTTTTCTTCAAAAGTGAAATTCCACTCAACTGGCCTTTCTCTCCTTTGATACGACGTTGACGATGAATGATATTAGAGATTACTTTTTTCATTTCGTCTGTCTCGCTAACATCCACAAGAACATCATCTAATTTATGTTCTTTGGAAGTTTGAAACTGTACGACAACTGTCTCTGGACTCTCTTGTATTGCTTTTCGCGCGCGCTCTCCATGGAAACGAACGAGATAGCAGGGATATTTCTCTCTCACACCACTGTTGAGAACCAGAAGCAATACCAAGAGATGGATCTTTCCAAACTCTTCCGAAGGAAGAGCAAAATGATCGAGTAATTTAGTCTTGGTCTCATCGATAGTTAAAACGGAGTGGGGACACTTGTCTCTTTTGAAAAGATAGGTCTGAATGAGGGAATTGAGATTTTCACGCAATCGAAGATGAAAGATCTTCTCGACATCGGTATCTTCGTGCACGGTTAGAGTTAAAATTCTTTTGGCCGTATCTCTTCGGAGCTCCGAGTAATCGATCTCTCGTTCTTTCTCAAGGGCAAACCAGTAGTAGCCATAGGGGCCAAGGGTCAAAAAGTAGGGAAGCTCACCGATGGGAGGAAAATACTCCCCACTGAAGAGCTCTATGAGCTTAAAGCCATTGTATTTCGAGAGATCAAGCTCAACATACTGGGGGAAGCGAGAGAGGTTTGCGATGATGAGAATAAGTTCGTCTTGGTACTCACGAAAAAAGACGAGGGTCTTTCTGTTTTTGGGGACGATAAAGTGAGTTGTGCCGTGACCAAAGGCTTTGAATCGCTTTCGGAGTGAGATGAGCTGCTTGGTCCACCAGAGCAGCGAGTAAGGGTTATTCTGTTGGGCTTCGACGTTGACCGTTTCAAAGTGGTACTCTGGATCGATGATTGGAGGAAGATAGAGCCTCTGCGGATTGGTATGCGAAAAACCGGCATTGCGGTCACAACTCCACTGCATGGGTGTCCGAACCCCATTCCGGTCTCCCAAATAGATGTTATCCCCCATTCCTATCTCATCTCCATAGTAGAGCACAGGTGTCCCCGTAAGGGAGAAGAGAAGGGAATTCATCAGCTCGATCTTGCGGCGGTCATTTTTGAGGAGTGGGGCTAAGCGACGCCGAATACCCAAATTGAGGCGGGCTTGAGGATCGTGGGCATAGACGCGAAACATGTAGTCTCGCTCTTCGTCTGTGACCATTTCCAGAGTCAACTCATCATGGTTGCGCAAGAAGAGAGCCCACTGGCAATTATCTGGAATCGTAGGGGTCTGGCCGTGAATTTCAACAATCGGCAGAGAGTCCTCGAGATGGATTGCCATAAAGAGTCTGGGCATGACGGGAAAGTGAAAGGCCATATGGCACTCGTCACCCTCTCCGAAATACTTCGCCGCATCTTCTGGCCACTGATTCGCCTCTGCCAGCAACATGCGGTTATCAAAATGACTGTCTACGTGGTGGCGCAGCTCCTTCAGAAAGTCGTGTGTCTCCGGGAGATTCTCACAGAGGGTCTTCTCTCGTTCATAGAGGTAGGGCACCGCATCCAGACGAATACCATCCACTCCTAATTTGAGCCAAAAACTCACAATCCGAAAAATCGCTTGGTGAACGTCGGGATTGTCAAAGTTTAGGTCGGGCTGGTGGGAGTAGAAACGGTGCCAGTAGTAACTTTTTGCGACAGGATCCCAGGTCCAATTCGAGGTCTCAAAGTCCTGAAATATGACCCGGGCCTCTTTGTATTTCTCTGGTGTTTCGCTCCAGACATAATAGTCTCGATAACGCGATCCCGGCTTGGCTGTTCGGGCTCGCTGGAACCACGGATGCTGGTCCGAGGTGTGGTTAACCACAACCTCTGTAATCACTTTAAGCCCTCTTCGGTGAGCCTCTTTTAAAAAGAGCTTAAAATCGCGCAAATTACCGTAGCTTTCGTGGATATCGGTATAATCGGAAATATCGTAACCATCATCTTTCAGGGGAGAGGGATAGAATGGGAGCAGCCAGATAGCCGTAACCCCAAGGTCTTGCAGATAGTCCAGCTTCTCAGTCATCCCGAGAAAATCACCTATCCCATCATCATTGCTATCATAGAAACAGCGAACGTGTAGTTCGTAGATAATCGCATCTTTATACCATGAAGCCTTCTCGTCCATATATATATGGATCTCATGAATCAACATAATTTTGAAGTGAAATTACAACTCTTTAAAAATTTCATTAAAATTTGATTTAAAAAACTTAAAGCCTATACTGCCTCGACATGGTCAAACTCCAAGACGAACTCTCTTCGTTTGAGCACTATACCCAGAAGATTCGCGGTGAGATCGATGCGATTTTCAAAGACGAACTTCAATCACCAGAAACACTTCCTTCCGTTAAGTGGAAAGAATGTTTCCAGGCCCCCGGCGCACTTCCTATCTATCTCCTCTGCTCATCCGCCCAAAATCAGTCGATCGATCTTCTTTTCTACGAGATGGTCACCCTCTGGCTTATCCCCGGAGAGCAGCTCCCCATCCTCTCTTTCCGCCACCACTCCTTCACTTATCAAAACAAGCCCTTCTACTTCGCCGAACTTCTCATTCATGTCGAAAAAGAGAAACGTCTACCTATCATCCACCGCAACCTGCCCAAGCTAGCCAAAGAGATCCAGCTTGGCGCCCAATCTTCAGGCCACGCCAAGCATATTCTCGAGATGAAGAATCTCTCTCTGTCAAGCAATAAGCTCTATTTCTACGAAACAATCCTCCATCTCATGAACCGCTACCCCAAATATTTCGAAGCGGATTTCTTCCACTTTGCTCAACACTTCCTTTTCCACTGCAAGGAAGAGTTCCGCGCCATTCGCCACACCCGCCACCTCTACAGAATAATTGCTTATCACTATCTCTTCGGAAAGTTGCTCCATCAAGCGATCAAATCCTACCCCCACAAGCGTCACCTCTACTTCAAATTGATCAAACCCACCCTCCACTACCCCTTCGGAGTGAAAAAAGTCCTAGGGATGGCCATCACTCTGAACTCTTTGCAGAAATATGAATGTCTGGAAGAGAGGCATATTCAACGAGCTGTTCAGAGAATCATCCCCGATGCCACCATCGTAAAAGACTCCTTCTATACCAACCGCGTCAAAGAGAATAGAGCACTCTCCCTCTACCTGGAATTTGAGAAAATTCAAGGTGTAGATTTCTCTGCAGAAGAATTCCTCTCTCTTAGAGACAAACTTCCAGGAGAATTAAAAAATAGCATCGAGCAACTCTCTCCCTCACTTTTTATTACACGCAATGTCGAAGAAATCTATCGAAGTATCATCATCCTCAGCCAAGAGCTCAAATATGTTCGCGATTTACCCCATGCGACGATCGCTTTCCAAGAGCTGCGCCTCGACAAGGTCACATTCAACGTGATCTTAGTGCGAATCTTGCGCAACAATCCTCCATCCCTTGCAGCATTAAGCCACAAGCTTCCGCCCCAGATACGGATGAACATAGAGAAAGTGACCCATGTGGGCCGGCTACGAAAAAAGTATCTCAAAGAGGCCACCTTCTTCTCCCTCGAAGTGGATAGCGACCTCTTCCTGCGCAAAAATCATGCCGTCGACCTGGTACTGGCTCGACAGTATGTCGCCAGCACCCTAGAAAACCTCATCGGCCCTTTCCGAGATTACAACGGAGGCTTTCTTCACAAACAGAAGGAACAGCTGGATGTTATCAAAAAAGAGGTGAGCAAAGACCATGAATTTCTGATCGAAAATCTCTTCTACTCCTTCACTCCCTCCATTATGCAAACCCTTATCTCCCCCAAGATGGCCAAGACCATCTCCTCGCTCTTCTTGCAGATGCATGATCAAAAACCCGACCAACTAATCGAAACAAAACAGGTAGACGATTTTCTTGTCATCGTGATTAAAGTCGGCCGCCCTGAAATCAAGGATCATCTACTTAACTCAATTAAATCTCTCAAATACGACTCTCTCCGATTTGCCACCGCCGTCGTCGAAATAGAGAAGTATTTCTATCTCTGCGCCCTCTACATTCGCCCGACCGAAGAACCTGCAGCTCTTCTCCTTGAAACGATCCATCAATCACTTAACACATGGGAGAAGAGAGAGCAAAACAAGCAAGTTGTCCGCATCCATCTCCCCAGATCGGTCCCCTCCTTGGATCCTCGCATCGGATCCGACCGCACCTCAGGAGTCGTCCTAAACATGCTCTACGAAGGACTAATGAGAGTAGGTCACAACAACAAACTTGAGTTTGCCATCGCCAAAGATGTGAAGATCTCTTCGGATTCGAAGCAGTATATCTTCACTCTCAGGGAGACCTGCTGGTCCAATGGAGAGCCCCTAACAGCTTATGATTTTGAATATGCCTGGAAAAAGATCCTCGAACCCAAATTTCGTGCTCCCTTCGCTTTCTTGCTCTTCTCTATTAAAAATGCCGAAGCGGCAAAAAGAGGCGAGATACCCCTCACACAAGTAGGCATTGAGGCTTTGGACAGCTACACCCTGGTTGTCACTCTCGACACCCCTTCCCCCTTCTTCCTAGACCTCACCGCCCACTGGACCTACCTCCCACTTTGTCGAGAGATCGATGCCCTCCACCCAGGATGGGCCTATCGCAGCGACGCAAGCTATGTCTCCAATGGCCCATTTAAGCTGGAAGAACGAGAGCTCAATGACGACCTAAAAGTCACCAAAAACCTCCGTTACTGGGATGCGGAAAAAGTCAAACTCAAAGGAATCGAAATCAACATCATCGAAGATGAAGAAGTGG
>JAAKFT010000046.1 GCA_011064935.1 Chlamydiota bacterium
TCGACATCGATGAAGGTGCGAGGTAGCAGGGAGGCGTCAACCTCTCGAAATTTGAGTTTCTTGGGGTTCTGGGTGATATCCAGAGGAGTTGCCAGAGTGGAGCTTGGGTCGAGCTCGATCAATCCTTGTGCGGCGAGCAGCTGCAAAGCTCGAGCCTCGTTGGTGGGGTCGCTCGGTATGGCGACGATAGCCCCGTCTTTGAGAGAGCTCAGCTCTTGGATCTTTTTGGAATAGATGCCTAAAGGTTCGATGTGGATCGTTTCCAGGACAACCAGGTCGTAGCCAAGCTCTTTGGTCTGCATGTCGAGAAAGGGGGTGTGCTGGAAGAAGTTGGCATCGACTCTTCCTTCACTGAGAAGTCGATTGGGAAGGGTGTACTCTTCAACTTCGACGATCTCGAGGTTGACTCCCCTCTCTTTCATATCGGATTTAATCTGCTCGAGCATTTCAGCATGTGGCACGGGGGTAACGGCTACCTTGATCTTGGTGGTATTGTTTTGACATCCGACCAGTAGTGAAAGTGAGAGTAATCCTAGCAACCATTTTTTCATGCGAGCTTTCCTCTCTTTTTATTGATGTGGTTGGTAAAACCATTTCCTACCCATTGAATCGCTTCAACGAGAAGGAGAAGAATAATCAGGGTCTCCACCATGAGAAAGCCGTTGAATCGCTGGTAACCGTATTGAATGGCTACTTTACCTAAGCCTCCCCCGCCAACCAGGCCGGCCATGGCGCTGTATCCTATGAGATTGACGATGGTGAGGGTGACTCCATTTACGAGCGATGGGAGAGATTCTGGGAGGAGTACTTTAGTGACTACTTGACTGGTCGAAGAGCCCATGACAAGGGCGGCGTCAACCATCTCAACGTCGATCTCAGAGAGGGTAGACTCCACAAGGCGGGCAAAGAAGGGGGCTGCAGCAATGGACAGGGGTACGATAGCGGCGGTGGTGCCGATGCTGGTGCCGACAATCAGACGGGTAAAAGGGATGATGGCGATCATCAAGATGGCAAAGGGAATCGATCGACCGATGTTGACGATGATGCCTAAAGTCTGATAGAGCCATCCTCTTGCTTTTAGGCCGCCCCTGCTAGTCAGGGTGAGGATGATACCCAAGGGTAGCCCAATGAGAATAGCAAAGAAGGCTGAGGCGAAGACCATGTAGAGTGTGTTGAGAAGCTCTAGAGGAATGAGACGGAGTGAGAGGTAGATATTTTCGCAAAGGGTCATCGAATCACCTCGCAGATAACGCCTTGGCTTTCAAGAAAGCTTCGCGCCTTTCTGATCTCTTCCTGTGAGCCTGAAAGTTCGACCACTAGATTGCCTATGGTCGTGGTTCGTAATGAGTCTATGCCGCCGAGCAAGATATTCACCTCTACTTCGTAGTTTTTGATCAATCGAGAGATAATCGGCTGCTCAGCCCCTTCTCCCTTAAAACTGAGGCGAATGAGCTCTTTGCCCTCAACTTTGGGTAGAAAGCGATCTGGGAGTTCATGGACAAGGCATTGAAGAAACTGTTTTGTCGTGGGATGGGAGGGAGCAGCAAAGAGATCTTCCACTCTCCCCTCTTCAATGATCTCACCATGTTCCAAAACAGCTACGCGGGTGCAGATCTTCTTGACCACCTCCATCTGATGGGTAATCAAGATGATGGTTAGACCAAGGGTGTTGTTAAGCTCTACAAGCAGATCTAATATGGTCTGGGTGGTCTTGGGGTCTAGAGAGGAAGTGGCCTCATCGCAGAGAAGAACTGCGGGCGAGCAGGCCAGCGCGCGAGCGATACCAACCCGCTGTTTCTCGCCGCCGCTGAGCTGAGCGGGATAGGCATGCTTTTTTCCTTTCAGGCCTACCAATTCTAAAAGCTCTTCAGCACGGGCTAGATTTTGACGATTCACAATTTCCATTGGATAGAGGACATTTTCTAGAGCGGTGCGCGAGCTGAATAGGTTGAAGTGCTGGAAGATCATGCCGATCTTTTTGCGGGCGCAGCGGAGCTCTTTTTTAGAAAGTGTGGAGATCTCCTCGCCTTCGATCCAGACGCCACCTTCTGTTGGTGGTTCAAGGGCTGTTAAACATCGAATGAGCGTGGTCTTGCCGGCTCCGCTCATCCCAATGATGCCGTAGATATCACCCTTTTGGACATCGAGGGAGATATTATTGAGCGCGTAGACTGGAGGAGCTCCCGTTCTACTTGGGTAGATCTTTGTGAGCGCCTCTATTTTGATGACCACAATTAAACCTCTAGACAAAGAAAAGATATGAATTTATCACAGAGGGGTATAATTGTAAAAAACTACGGAGGGAATTTTATGGCATCATCAGGGTCCATTTGCACTGAAATCAAAAATCTACTTGGCAAAGACGCAGAAGAGCTTCTCAGCTACAAATGTAAAGTCTCCAAAGAGACCCTCCATACTCCCGATGGCAATTGGGTCGAACGGATGTTCAGCTTGAGTGATCGAAACAATCGGGTTCTAAACAGCCTGGAAACTCTTTTTAATCACGGACGGCTCGGCAACAGTGGTTACCTCTCTATTTTCCCCGTCGACCAAGGGGTCGAGCACACTGCTGGAGCTTCATTCGCTCCAAATCCGATCTACTTTGATCCGGAGAACATCGTTCGATTTGCTCTCGAAGCCGGATGCAACGCGGTCGCGTCTACTTATGGCGTTCTCAGCAGTTTAGCAAGAAAGTATGCCCACAAAATTCCATTTGTTCTCAAGTTCAACCACAACGAACTGCTCTCCTATCCAAACACTCACGATCAGA
This sequence comes from Chlamydiota bacterium, assembly GCA_011064935.1. Classification (GTDB taxonomy): domain Bacteria; phylum Chlamydiota; class Chlamydiia; order Chlamydiales; family JAAKFR01; genus JAAKFT01. Next base: position 2,771 of record JAAKFT010000046.1, read on the forward strand.
TCTTTTTCTCCTCCATTAAACAGGCCTACGACATGGGGGCTGTGGCAGTGGGGGCGACGATCTATTTCGGCTCTCCCGAGAGCAACAGGCAAATTATCGAGGTGAGCAAAGCGTTTGCTCATGCTCATGATCTCGGCATGGCCACTATTCTCTGGTGCTATTTGCGCAATCCAGGTTTTAAAGTTGATGGAGTGGACTATCACACAGCGGCAGATCTCACTGGCCAGGCCAACCACCTTGGTGTGACTATCGGAGCAGACATCATCAAGCAGAAGTTGCCGACAAACAACGGCGGCTTTAAAGCGATCAAGTTTGCCAAAACCCATGACAAAGTCTACTCAGACCTATCTTCGGACCACCCTATTGATCTTTGCCGCTACCAGGTCATCAATTGTTACGACGGCAGGATCGGGCTGATCAACTCTGGAGGAGCTTCTTCTGGCAAAAATGATCTGGCTGAGGCATTGCGGACAGCCGTCATCAACAAACGTGCGGGTGGCATGGGACTCATCCTGGGAAGAAAGGCGTTCCAAAGACCGTTTGATGAAGGGGTCGAGATGGTTCGCAAGATCCAAGATGTTTATCTCTGCAAGGAGATCACTGTAGCCTAGCATGGTGATTGAGCCCGGACACCCTGTAGAACATCGCCGCAAACTCAATGTCTTCGTTTTGGCGTTGCTCTGTTTGGCTGTGGTCATCAGTCTCCGCAATCTACCTATCTCTGCTGAATACGGGATCTCTGCTCTCTTTTATTACGGCGTAGCGGCGATAATCTTCATGATCCCATACGCTCTCATCTCTGCTGAGCTGGCATCTGGCTGGCCCAAATCTGGTGGAGTCTACATCTGGGTGCGAGAGGCTCTGGGAGAACGGTGGGGCTTTTTCGCGATCTGGATGCAGTGGTTTCACAATATGACCTGGTATCCGGCGATGCTCGCCTTTGTAGGAGCTGGCATCGCATATATCTTCGATCCCTTTCTGGCCACAAACAAGGTCTACCTCATCACAGTTATTCTTGTAGGTTTTTGGGGAATCACTTTTCTCAACTTCTTTGGCATCCAAACGTCGGCTTGGATTAGTTCGGCCTGTGTTATTATAGGGGTCCTCATTCCAGGGGCTATTCTTATTGCCCTAGGAGCCTTCTGGATCTTGAGCGGAAACCCTCTCAACATCTCCCTCGCCCCCTCGCAGCTGATCCCCGATCTGACCCACCCCTCCAACCTCGTCTTCCTATCGGGGGTCTTTCTGGCTCTCGTTGGCCTCGAGGTCAACGCAAACCTTGCCCGCGAAGTAAAACACCCTCAGAAAAACTACCCCAGAGCGATTCTCATTGCGATTATCCTTGCTCTCACGATTCTCATTCTGGGTGCAATCTCTATCGCGATTGTAATTCCGAAAGAGAAGATCGATCTTGTCTCTGGAGTGTTCGAAGCGTTTCGCTATTTTCTCCTCCAACACAACCTTCCATGGGCGATTCCCCTCATCTTCGGTTGTATTATCCTCGGTGCCATTGGAGAACTCAACGCCTGGGCTATCGCCAGCGTCAAAGGTCTCTTTGTCACCACCGAACACGGCTCCCTCCCTCCGATTTTCCATAAGCTGAATAAGAACCATGTCCCAGTAAACCTCTTGATCTTTCAGGCCCTTGTCGTCACGGCAACAAGCTTTATTTTTCTTTATTTGCCCAACATCAATATCTCTTATTGGGTTTTAAGCGCGTTCAGCGTCCAGATGTATCTGACGATGTATGTTCTCCTACTAGTCTCAGGGATCGTCCTACGCTACAAAAAACCTCACGTCCATCGAGTCTATAAAATCCCATTCAAAAACGGGGGCATGTGGATCGCGGGAATCGTAGGCATTGCCGCCTCATTATTTGCGCTCGTTTTAAGTTTCTTTCCTCCAGAGGGATTTGAAGTAGGCAATATCTACACCTACGAGATTCTGCTTTTCTCAGGATTTATCATCAGTTGTGTGATTCCCCTCGTCATTGTCTCCTGCCGAAAACCAGAGTGGCAGATCGAGGTGCTCGAGGAAATTCGCGAAGAGATTCACCGCAGCACACACTGATACTATAATTTTTCTTGTATATAAAGTTTTGTTAAACAATTATTAAGCCGTGTTCATGGAGGTGGGCTATGGGAGAGAGTAGTAGTAGTAGTAGTATGGCATTAGGTGCAGCTGGCGCAGCCGCTGCGGCAGCATTGGTTCCAAAAGATGAGAGCGCAAAAGGAAGTGGTCCCCTAAAAGGGAGAGCCACGATCTCGTGGATGGAGGGAGCGGCCATCGCGGTGACAGTCGCCTGTGTGATGGGATTAGTTGTTGCGCTTATCGCACAGGAAGGCACTTACGCTTTCTTCTTTGGCGTAGGCACCATTTTTTCTGCTTACTGGGTTTACCAAGCTCACAATGCTTCGCTTTTCAAAGCCGAAAATTTCAAATACAAACATGCGAACGCAGAACACAAACATGCGAACGCAGAACATGTCAAATTACTTGCAGGGCAAAGGACAGAACTTGCCAGGCTCGAAGGTCTCAATGCTGACTATGGTAAAGAAAATAAGGCTCATAAAGCAGAAAACGAAGCGCAACGCAACATTACAGAGCTCCTGACTAGCCTACAGAAACACGCTAAAGCTGAACTTGAGGCATTCTTACCCTCTCTTTCACATGAACTCGGAGAACTAAAGGATGAAACATCTGATATTGGTAATCTCGCCGGTGTTTTGCAGGGAGCCATAGATACTTTGACAAAAGAACTCAATGTCGAGAGATTACAGGAATTGCAACGTGAGCAAGCTAAAGCAACAGGCACACTGGAAGCACTTCAACAAGGAGCACAAGTTCAACTGGAGTTTATGGATCAACTTCGACAGAGTTTCCTCGAGACCTTTATGCGGATCCTGCAAGCGACTCAAGAAAGAGTGGCAGCACTTATGCCTGAGAAGGGCGACGAAGTTCAAGAAGCCTTTGAAGCATTCGGAACATCTTTCAAAGCAATGAAACTACCGACTTTACCACCAGCAGAAGGAGCAAAAGCGTAATTCTCGCCAACAAATCACATAAGCGGTAAAAGAACGCTATGAAGCATTTTTTTTCGCGGGATATTTGGCGCTATCGCTTGGACAAATTTCCCAAGCTTAAAGCCTTTTGGATCCGCAGCTTGAGAATCTTCCTTCTCACGGTCCAGGGCTTCACCAAAAGACAGATCCAGCAAGGTGCTTCGGCTCTCACCTACTATACACTGCTGGCTTTGGTTCCGATGGTGGCTCTTATCTTGGCCATAGCCAGAGGATTTCTCTTCGAAAAGGCCTTGGAAAGCTGGCTTCTAGAAAGATATAGCGAACGAAAAGAGATCCTCTCCAAAGTCATCGAATTTGCCGACGCGTCGCTCGACCAGGCAACAGGAGGACTTATCGCGGCTGTTGGTGTGGTTATCCTCTTCTGGTCGGCGTTCAAAATCCTGCGCAATATCGAAATGGTGATGAATCGCATCTGGGAGGTAAAATGGCATCGATCTTTGGCCCGCCAGTTTAGTGACTACATTGCTCTGATCCTGATCTGTCCGGTTGTCGTGGTCGCCACCTCAGCCATAACCATCTATCTCTCAGCACGTTTCTCAGCCCTAGGGCAAGAGAACGGTCTATTTAGAGATGCTAGCCCCTTTCTTCTCCCGATCCTAAACCTCTTCCCCTTGGTTTTGACCAGCCTGCTCTTCTCCTTCGTCTACATCTTCATGCCCAACACCCGCGTGAAATTAAAGCCCGCACTCTACGCTGGTTTTCTGACAGCTATTGTCTATCAAGTTGCCCAGTGGCTCTACCTCTACTTCCAGATCGGCATGACGAAATATAACGCGATTTATGGAACCTTTGCCGCTCTCCCCCTCTTCTTGATCTGGGTTCATTTGAGTTGGGTTATTGTCCTCCTTGGATCTAAGGTGGCTTTTGCCTTCCAAAACGTTGAAGCCTATGAGTTTATCACTGAGGAATTTAGCCTAAGTCATCACGTCAAGAAAATCCTTTGCCTCCGCATTATCAATCTGTCAGTTAAACAATTTTGTCAGGGATTACCCCCTCTTTCAAAAATTGAGTTAACGAACAAGCTCTCAATCCCCCTCCTTCTGACGAACGAGCTGCTCTATGAGCTGATTGAAGTAGAAATTTTATCCCGAGTGAAAAGAGATGAAGACCGAGAAAGCGGCTACCAGCCGGCCAGGAGCGTCGAGCAACTGACAATAAAGCAGGTCCTTGATATGATAGAGGAAAGAGGCGAATCAATCCCTCTGCCTCCTTCACCTGAATTAGAGACCATACTCAAAAGCTTGGAGGCCTTTAGTCAACAGATTGAGGGCTCAGATGCGAACATCCTTCTCAAAGATATTTAAGATAGCTCTCTGGTCCCTTCTTGGGCTCCTGATCCTCTTTATTGGGGCCCTGCCTACACTTGTATCCACTGACACCGGAACCAGATGGACTCTCAAAATAGTCAATGGGGTGATTCCTGGCTCTCTTGAGATTGAGAACCTTCGATTGAACTGGCTGGGGAATCAGCAGATAGATGGATTCTCTCTTCATGACCCAAACAAACGTGAGGTAGTCACTTTTGACTCTCTCTCCACTGAGGCCTCTCTCCTCTCCCTTCTTTTCCGCCTTCACTCCTATGGAGAGACAACCCTCGTTGCGCCTAAAGTCCATCTCATCACAAACCCCGAAGGTGAGCTTAATCTGGACAAAGCCCTCTCCTCTAAAAAGAAGAAGCCCCAAAAAGACAATCGGAAAAAAGAGAAGTGGCCCAAGTTCAAAGGTGCTATCCATATTGAAAGGGGTGAACTAACTCTCGATGCGCCCCAAATCGATCCCATTTTTCTAAGCGAACTTACCGTTGATCTGAATACTCACCCTCTTAATTTTAATATCGTCGGAAAGACAGAGCAGGGCGGTGTTGAAGGCAAAATCATAGCTAGCGGCACAACCAACGGGACGGCTCAATTTAAAGCCAAGATAGACCAGTTTCCCGTCGGACTTCTCGGTCAACTACACGACACCCCACTCTATTCAGCTGCTCTTGGAAAGACCCTCTCTCTTGACCTCGAATTAGATAAAAGCGATGAGAGGATGGAGCTTATTGCAACTATCGACTCTCTCAACCTCAAGGGCACTTTGAAGGGGAGCAGCGTAGGCGATAAATTCATTCTAGACCCCGATAGCCAGCTCACCTTTAGTTTTACCCCCACCTTCTTCTCCCAGCTTCTGGAGACCAAGGAGTGGCAGTTAGCCAACAAAGTCAACTTGTCGCTCACCATTGACGAGCTGGTGATGCCACTGGCTCTGAAACGACCCGATTTTCGCGAGATTGACTTTTCTGGAAAGCTCTTCTTACAACGGGCAGAGCTCTCTTCCGAAAAGGCGGGAACTTTTTCGGCGAACAACTTCGAAGCCACCCTCTCAACAGCGGAAAACCTCCAGATGACCTATTCCGGAGAGATCCAAGGAATCTCTCATATTGAGGGAAAAGCTCAGCTCTCGTCCGAAGGAGAGCTCACCTTTTCATCGACCAACAAGTCTCTTCCCGTCGATCTACTTCAGCTTTTTATCGATGACATGAGTTACTTAAGACCTGTTCTCGGTGATCGCTTTGACCTCTCGGCAGAGGGAAGTTACTTCAAGAAAGAGATCGACTCTCGTCTTACACTCTCCTCTTCACTCTTAAATTTGGAAGGCCATGCCAAGGGCAAAAGCCTAGAAGATTTCGCTATTGATCTGACGGGAGCGCTCCATTTAAGCGCGAAAAATGCAAAAATTTATGGTCCTGACCCTGAACTAAAAGTCTCCGCCAGAGGATCGTTAGTTAACCGCAATTTCACCATCCCTACTTTCAATGCTGAAATAAAGAACCCCTACTGGGACGTAAACATACGCGGTAAACTTGGGGAGAAAGGGAAACCTTTCAACTATCATCAGATGGAGCTTGAAGCCAGCGGGACACTCTTCCAACTTCCCATTGAAGATGAATTTGGAGAGATGATATCGCTCAATGAAGGCATCTTCTCCCTCAACCTCGATGGGGCGAAAAACCGTATTCGTGGAAGGGCTTCTCTCTCGACCAGCATCACCCCTCTCGAGGAGACCCGCTCTTTAGAGGCTTCCTTCGAAGTGAACGATTTTATCCACGACAACACTCTCGACTTCGGCAATGCTACCATCAACGCCAAAGGTGATTTTGCCGACTTTCCCGTCATCCTACTCAATCCCTTCTTTGGTGAGAAGACCAACCTCACCCCATTTTTTGGCCCTTCAATGAACCTCCACTTTGAGGGATCCCATACTCCTACTGAAGAACATCGCTTCACCATAGATCTTACAGCTCAAGCTACTGGGTTTGATGCCTCCATCTCCTTGGTGCTCGATGACACTCTGGTAGTACAGGAGAACAAATCTGCGACGATCCATTGGGAGATGACTCCTATCCGCTACCTCGCTCTCATGCAACTCTTCTATCCCGAGCAAGAGGTCGGCTTTGTTTTGATGCAGACCGCGCCCGTCGATCTAAAAATCACTCAGTTGACTTGTCCCACAACTTCGCCCTTCACCCTCAATCAATTTCTCTGCAAAACCGGATTTGTCGGTAACCTGCAATTCGGCACACTGCTCTTCAAAAACTACGTAACCAACGAGACCCTCACCATCAACAATTTGGAAGCTTCCATCCAGGGTGAGGACTTCTCCAAAGCTATCGCACTGCAAGGTGGAGGAGATATCTTTTCTCCGAACATCAAAAGTCACGAATCTTCTGGATTTACCTTCAATGGAGAGCTGTTCAATTTCTGGACCAGCGAAGGGAAGTTCAACCGAAGCGGCCTCACACTCAAAGGCGATCTTAACCTCAACATGATCCCTGTGAGAGAAATTACTGGCGTGATGCCGATGGATGAGAAGAGCCGAAAGATAGTGCGAGCTGTCCTCGGCCCGCTAGTGAATGCTCGTATTGTCGGAGAGATTCGAGAGTTGACAGGTCCACTCACCATCGACATCAATTCCACCAATTTCAAAGCTCTTTTTCCCGCCGAGCTCAAAGATGGTTACCTCATCTTAAGAAGAACAGTGGAGGCTGAGCTCACTCTCACAGAGGAGGTCAATGAGGCACTCCTAAAAGATATCAACCCCCTTCTCATCACAGGAGCCTGGTCTGACCACCCTATCCGCTTCTATATCGACGCCGAAGGGTTTGCTGTTCCCATCCACAACTTTGCCTTAAAAGATGTCCAGGTCAATAGGGCCATTGTGGACTTTGGAAGGTTGCGAGTTAAAAATGGCGGAGATATCGCTGAATTGATGAAGTTTCTAAAAGCCAAGCATGTCTCTCCAGAAGGGGTCATGGAGGCGTGGTTTACCCCCATCTTCATTAGCTTAAAAGATGGAACGGCTCGATATAAACGGTTTGATGCCTTGCTTGCTGGCAACGCCCACATTGCCATGTGGGGCAGGATTGACTTCATCAAGGATAAGGTCAAAATGACCCTAGGAATCAGCCCCGCCACCCTCCAGAAACGACTTAAGATCCCCGGACTGGCCAAACAAGATATGTTCCAAGTCAAAGTCCGCGGTTCCACCTCCAACCTAGAGCTGGACTGGAGTTCTGCCTACACTCGTATTGGGATCATTATCACTCGTACCGCGGGAGGGCTTGGCAATCTTATTGGAGGGCTTCTCGAGCAGATCGTCGCTGCGCTGGGCGAAGAGCCCACGCCACCTCTGACCACAAGGCCTCTCCCTTGGGATCCCTCACTGCAGCCCACGCAAGAGCCAGCGGGCATTCCTCAGGAGAGCCCCCCACCACAGCCTCGCACCCGCAGAAAGTAGGATCAGTGCTTTTTCTTCCAGAATTTGGTATTATAGTGGTTTCAATTGAAACCACTATAACCTGAACTTCGGGTTGTCTTCCTCGGA
>JAAKFT010000047.1 GCA_011064935.1 Chlamydiota bacterium
TTTTGTACCTTATATGGCGGACGTAGCTCAGTTGGTTAGAGCGCTGGATTGTGGTTCCTGAGGTCGCGGGTTCGAGACCCGTCGTTCGCCCTTCTTCTCTATTTTTCCTGACTCATTCCCTTAGGGCTCGTGCAGAAATAATTGACGACAGGTCCTAATAAGTTTACCTGCGAATTTGCGCCGCGCATCTGAAGCGCTGAGTTATCAGAAACACCCCACTTATTTCTTTCCGAGCCCTTAGACTTCAATCTTGTCTTGCTTCTTCCGTCAATATTGATTCCTTGTTATATAAGATGACATGGCTAGAAACAAAATACGTGTTGCTCACAGCAAATTTCAGGTTCCTACTGCCGTCCAGGGTTTTCTGCTGCTCTGTTTGGCTGTTCTACTCGCTCTCAGCTCATTCAGTTTCATAGATGGTGAGCCTTCCAAAAACTGGCTCGGCCTCTTTGGTCACATCACCAGCTGGGGCTTTCAATATCTCTTCGGTTTAACCAGCCTGCTTATCCCAGTCTATATCGGCTGGTATGGCACGATGCTGTTGCTAAATAAACCAATCCTACATCCGAGATGGAAAATGGCCTGGTTCTGCCTTGCACTCTTCTCTCTTTCGGTGCTCTTTTCGATGGTGGCCCAAGCAAAACCGATGCTGGCTTCTTATTTTGGGCGATGGGTCTACTCGGAGTTCTATCCGAAAGGGGCGATCTTTGCCCCCGAAGGATTGAGACACTACTTGGGAGGGGTTCCCGTCCACCATCTCTACTTCGACACCAACCAATTCAGCCTATATCGCATCTTCGGAGGAGTGGGAACTTTTCTGATATTCTTTTGCACCTTTGTGGTCTCAGGAGTGCTTCTGACGAATGTTCGGCTCTCTCCACTGATGAAAAAAATGAAAGAGTCCATCAAAAAACTGCAAGAGCACAAGCCTCGACTGGAACGGCTAAAAGCAGCTATTTCGAGACCAAAGATCATTGAACGCCCTTTTGCTGGTATAGAACTTGAACCACCACCGCCTATGGTCGCCAATCCTGATCCTATCCCTCAAGAGAAAAGAGAAACTACGGCTCCAGTGAGCAAATCTGCCCCTACGGGAAAATTATCACACTATACCCTGCCTCCTTCCTCACTACTGACTCATGTCAAACAGATCGATCCTTCGACACTTAAGAACGATCTCCGTCGCCAGGCTGAGGTATTGGAGGAGACCTTTGCAAGCTTTGGGATTGAAGCAAAGGTGGGTGAGATCCACTGCGGGCCTACGATCACCTCTTTCGAGGTTCATCCTGCGGTTGGGGTAAAAGTCCAGAAGATCAAAGCTCTGGAGAATGATATCGCTCTCAATATGCAGGCAAAATCGATTCGGATTATCGCTCCTATTCCAGGGAAAGCGGCAGTCGGCATTGAGGTGCCTAATTTTCATCCTCAAGAAGTCGGCTTCAGGGAGTTACTCGAAAATTACAAACGTGCAGGAAAAAAATGTCACATTCCGCTGCTCCTCGGCAAAGTGGTCAATGGCGATGATGTGTGGACCGATCTGACCAAAATGCCCCACCTGATCATTGCTGGAGCGACCGGATCGGGTAAATCGGTCTGTATCAACACGATTGTGATGTCGATTTTGATGAATAATAGCCCCGATGAGATTAAGCTGGTCATCGTCGACCCCAAAAAGGTGGAGCTGACAGGATACAGCCGTCTCCCGCATATGCTGGCTCCGGTCATCACTGAACCTGGCGAAGCTTGCGCTGGACTGGGATGGCTTGTGAAGGAGATGGAGAAACGATATGAGATCTTCCGTATCCTTGGCACACGAAATATTCATGGTTTTAACGCCCGCAAAATCAACAAAGAGCTCGAAGAGTCGTTTGAGTACGAAATCCCCAAAAAAATGCCCTATATCGTTGTCATCATCGATGAGCTAGCCGATCTGATGATGGTCTCAAGCAGCGACATCGAAACTCCAATTGCTCGCATTGCGCAGATGGCTAGAGCTGTCGGGATTCATCTGATTCTCGCGACCCAGCGGCCCTCACGCGAGGTGATCACGGGACTTATCAAAGCCAACTTCCCCACGCGTATCGCCTTCAAAGTGGCTAACCGTGTGAATAGTCAGATTATTATCGACGAAAATGGCGCCGAATCTCTTCTCGGGAACGGAGATATGCTCTTTATGCCTCCCGGCAGTTCCAACTTGGTTCGGACGCAGGGTGCCTTTATCCGCGATGAGGATATCAACAACGTCATCGATTTCATCTGCGACCAGGCACCGACCGATTACCTCATCCCCTCCTTCAACGCCCTTCTCAGACAAGACAACAGTTCTCCCGATGGCGAAGGCAATGACCCGCTCTACCGGGAGGCCAAGGCTCTTGTCTTTGAAACTGGCAACGCTTCGACAACTTTTCTTCAACGGAAACTCAAAATCGGCTATGCTCGCGCCGCTAGTTTAATGGACGAACTGGAAGCGATGGGAATCATTGGCCCCGGTGAAGGTGCCAAACCCCGAAAGATCTTCTATCCTTCCCAATCAAAGGATGACCGGTAAATGCATGGCTTCTGCCCTCTAGCTTCAGGATCGAAAGGGAACTCCATCTATTTTGGGACAAAAAAGACCAAAATACTCATCGACGCCGGAATCAGCGAAAGAGCCACCCGAAAAAAGCTCGAAGAGCTCGGTGTCGATCTCGAGGAGATTCAAGCCATTCTCATCACCCATGAACACACTGACCATATTCGTGGGCTCAAAATGCTCGCTCTAAAAAAAGGGATCCCCGTTCTGACCAATAGCGAGACTGCCAAAGCGATCTACGCCACCCTCCCCGATTGTCCCAAATTTAGGCTCTTCACCACTGGCTCCACCTTCACCTTCGACGACATCGAGATTCACCCTTTCTCCATCCAGCACGATGCCGTAGATCCCGTCGGATTTACCCTACGTGTTGACGGGATCAAAATCGGCTTTTGCACTGACCTCGGCTTTGCCACCACCCTCGTCAAAAGCCACCTGAGAGAGTGCGACTTTCTCTACATTGAATCCAACCATCAGCCTTCGATGGTCCACGCCTCCGCTCGCCCTATGATCTACAAACAGCGTGTCCTAGGGAGAAGCGGACACCTTTCCAATGAAGCGTGCGCCGAACTGCTGGCTGAGATCTTCCATCCCAAACTAAGGCACATCCACCTTGCCCATCTCTCAGGGGAGTGCAACACCCCTCAAACCGCACTCGATGCAGTACGGGAAAAGATTGGAACTGAGGTCAAACTCTCTATCGCTTCTCAAGACACTATCGGAGAGAGGTCACATTTCGCATGATAAAAATCGCACTGAAAGACCCCTCTAACTACAAAGAGTTCACCACCCAGCGATTTGAGCAGCTCTTTGATATTGCCTACTATCCACATCTTGAGTTTGCCGACTGGAAAGTGGAGCAGTGGCTCCGGAAGATGTGCGCCAAGGCTTTACACTTAGGAAAAATCGGTGATCTCGCTCTCTGGCTCGGAAAACTACATAGAAAAGCGTTGAATAACCCTACTATTCCCGACATTACGATCGGCTGGCGCCACGAAAAGATCGGCTATGGCATCTTTGCTAACCAGCCGATCAAAAAATGGAATCTCATTGGGGAGTACACAGGGCTTTTGCGACGGCGCAACCTCTTCTTTCCCAATGTGAATGACTACTGTTTTATGTATCCCCGCGAATGGCTCGCCCTCAGAGCTTTTACTATCGACAGCAGCAAACAGGGCAACTTCACCAGATTCATCAATCACAGCGACATGCCCAATCTAGAATCGGTCGCTGTCTTTCACGACGGGCTCTTTCACATCATTGTGCGAGCGACCGAAGATATCCCTGCTGGTAGTGAGCTCACCTACGACTACGGAGATATCTACTGGACACGCAGGAAAAAACTCCATCCTCAAGATTTGACGTAGCGACCCATCAGCTGACTCTCCCCGAGAATATGACCTTCCATCGCCCTCAGGAGCTCCTCTTTGGTAGCCCCAGCACTGAGCTCCAACCTTGTATCTAGTGCGTAGAGCTTGAAGAAATAGCGATGTTCCCGATCAGGAGGGCAAGGGCCCATATAACCCTCTTGGCCCCCGCTGTTTTTTCCAGTCGTACCAAAAGGAGGGCTGTTCTCTTCAATCTTAGAGGTCTTGGGATCGATATTGTAGACGACCCAGTGAACCCACATGCGATCTTTGCGCACCCACTCTGGCACATCGGGATCGTCGAAAATCAGAGCCAGACTCTCAGTTCCTTCGGGGATCCCTTTGATCTCGAGAGGGGGATTGATATCCTCTCCCTGACAACTATATTTGCGTGGAATGACCTGCTCATGCACAAAAGCCGGGCTAGTAATCTGCATCGGATTTCTCCTCTCATAAGTTTTTAGATAGAAGAAAAAGGTACCATTTCCATCCCCGGAAAGTCAATTTGGTACTACGCTCTCTGTTTTTGCTTTGGCAGGAGTGTAAACGCTCGAGCATCGCCTATCACTTCTTTGGAGAGGCCAGCCACTCCTATGAGATTGAGGACCAGCATGGTAGTCAGGGCGACATCGGCCAAGATCCAGGCAAAATCAACGCGCAGAAGAGCTCCTAGCGGAACAAGCAAGATATAGAGAAGATGGAAGGGAAAGACCCAGCGAGAGCCGAAGAGGAAATTCACAGCCCGCTGTAAACAAGTGGCCCAGGCGATGGTGGTGGTATATCCAAAGAGAAAAAGGGCTACGAGCACGACGTAGGTGCCCATTTGGCCCGGAAGCCCTTGGTTAAAGGCGTAGGTAACCATATTGGTGGACTGAAGACCGCTCTCTCCCCAGGCGCCCGTCACTATGAGAACAAGAGCTGTGGCCGTACAGACAATGAGGACCACGATGGGAGCAACGATAGAGACAATCCCATCAACAGCTGGATGAGAGGTTTTAGCACCCGACTGGAGAAGGGGCACCGTTCCCGTGCCCACGTCGGTCGCAAAAATGGCGCGGTCAAAGCCTGTAGTGAGAGCGCGCATGAGGCTGTAGCCGGCTGCGGCCCCGAAGAATGAGGAGGTTGAGAAAGCCGATTTGAACATCAGAGCAATGGCGGGCAAAACGTTGGCGGAAAAGCAACCTAAGATAAAGAGTGCCATTCCTAAATAGAGAATTGCCATCACAGGTACTACAGCAGAACAGACGTTGACTACTCTTTTGGCACCTCCAACAACCACAAGACCGACCAAAAAGGCGAGCACGCTACCGGAAATCCAAGGCGAGATGCCCATGCTTTCTAGCGGATAGGTGATGGAATTGACCTGAACAAAGTTACCGGCACAAAAAGCGGCGACAATCACCGCAATGGCGAAGAACATAGCAACCTTTTTTAGCCCTAATCCTTCTTTAAGATAGTACATCGGACCACCGACATACTCTCCTTTGGCATTCTTCCTTCGATACTTCACGCCGAGCAGACAGTTGGCAAATTGGATGGAGGAGCCGAGTAGAACCATGATCCACATCCAAACGAGGGCTCCAGGACCTCCGACAGTTAAGGCGACGGCCATTCCGGAGATATTTCCCGTTCCAAAGTTGCTGGCTAAAACAGAAGCCACTGCTTGGTAGTGAGAGATACTCCCATCTTCCGTTGCGGTACTCTTCCCAAAGAGTGTTGAAAAACCAAGTTTTAATTTGACCAACTGCAAAAAGCGAAGACGGAAGGAGAGGTAGACCCCCAAAAGTACCAACCCCGGAAAAACGAGGTAGAGCGTCAGAGAGTGATTGATCGCAGAAAACAGAGCTTCAAAGGAAAACATCCTTTTATTATAGATCTTTCTTGAGTAACAATCAATTACTTACGACGTCTCTTTCTCTTTTCAAGAATTTTTTTCACTACGATAGGAAAGAGAGCGAAAATGCCGAGAACAACAAGGGCTATTTTCAACTGAATATTTAAAATTGAATTAATAGAAAATTTTTGATCCGAAGCAAAAATAGCTCCCAGGCCGGCTCCGGTTTGGGTGAAGACATAGGCGCCTGGGATAATGCCGACAAAGGTGGTCCAGAGATAGGTGAGAAAAGAAACACCGAAGAAGGCGGGGGCGATATTGACCAGCCAGAAAGGAAAGACTGGGATAAAGCGCAGAAAAAGGAGATAGCTCCAGGCATTTTTCTTAAAACCTTTTTCCATTTTTTTGAGGAAGGGGCCAGCCCTCTTTTCGAGAAAGTCTCCAATAGCCGAGCGGGCAGCGAGAAAGATGATGGAGCTTCCAATGGTAGCGCCGGTCACGACATAAAGGGTGCTCCAAGGAATGGGAAAGAGAAATCCTCCGAGAAGGCTAAGGATAATCCCTATAGGAAGACAGAGAGCTGCTGTAAACGCGTAAATGGCTATATAGATCACTGGGGTCGCCACCGGATGGACTTCCACAAAGGACTGCATCGCTCGATGTTGTTTTTGTAACGTCTCAAAAGAGATATATTTGTAGACGCCGGTGAAATAGGAGATGGCAATAAAGAGTAGAATGATAAGGATGGGGAGCCAACGTTTGAGCGAGAAGCCTTTGAGAAACTTTTTCAGGAAGGGAAGAAAGGTCTGGATCAGCCAGAGATCGGCTGCCTTTCGGATCGCCTGATTATAGGTAGGGTAGGGATGAATGATGTCGGCAAGTTTTCGCAGGGAAATCTTCCCGGCCATCGCTGTCGAGATTTCTCCGAGCATCTCTCCTGCGCGTGGGCCGACGATGGTAGCTCCGATGATTTTGCTGCTCATTTTTTTGGTGATCACTTTGACAAACCCTTCGGTACGATCGGCGGTGATGGCGCGGTCAACTTGCGAGAAAGGTATGGTGTAGATCGCGACTTCGCGAGGATGCGCCACCTCTCTTTCGAGCAAGCCCACACTGGCAACTTCGGGGTCGGTAAAGGTCACACGGGGAATCGGCTGTCTAGAGATCGACTTTTTGAAGGGCGAGAGAAGTGAGAAAAGGACGGCCCGTCCATGATTCTCGGCCAGATGGGTGAATTTGGCCCCTCCAACTACATCTCCGATGGCCCAGATATGTGAGCGATTGGTCCGCCCATAACCATCGATAGGAATTCCTTTTTCAGAATAGCGTACGCCAGCTTTTTCCAATTGGAGTCCACTGACATTGGGCTGACGCCCAACAGAGACTAAAAAGGTATCTACATTCACTTGCCCCTTTTTAAGAAAAAGGGTGAACTCTCCCTTTTCGTAGGCAATCCGTTCGGTAGTTTGATCAAGATAGAGCTGAACGCCTTCATCTGCAAATTTCTTGGCGATTACCTCTTGAGCCTCTTCCTCTTCTTTTTTTAAGAGAAAAGGACGCCGATGAATCAGCGAAACCTCCGCACCTAGTCGACGAAAGGCTTGGGCCAGCTCACATCCGATAGGACCACCGCCGAGCACGGCAAGATGTTTGGGAATCTTCTCAAGAGCGAAAATCGTCTCATTGGTATGAAACGGCGTCCCCTCCAAACCAGGAATAGAGGGAATCAGCGGAGAAGAACCGGTAGCAATGATGATGTTCTTGCCATAGAGTGTCTGCTCTTTCCCCTCTGGACAAATAACCTCCAGATGGTGCGGATCGATAAAACGGGCGGTTCCCGTAAGTGTGTGGACGCCCAATTTTTGCAATGCCGGAGGATCTTCGTGAGCTGCAACCTCAGATACGATGGAACGGACGCGGTCTAGCGCTCTATCTGCCCGATCAAAAGGCTTCGTCCCCTCTAAACCAAACCGCTCGCTCTGACGAATCGTATAGGCAGCTTCAGCAGAGGCGATCAGGGATTTGCTGGGGATACAACCAAAGTGGGTGCAATCACCGCCATACTTCCCCTTCTCAATCAGCAAGACCCGTTTGCCAGCTTTGGCAGCGCCAATAGCAACAACCAAACCACCAGCGCCTGCACCGATCACAATAATGGAATACTTTTTCATTTTTTCTTTGTATACCACCTCTCTCGCCTTGTTAAAAATATATTTTAACACTATCGTTCAAAAAAAAGGAGTCGCCATGAAAAATGTTTCCACTGAAAATCATCCGACTACAGTTGCTCAAGAATTTTTCCGGAGTACTCCGGAAGAGATCAGTCAACTGCGCAAAGAACAGCATGAACTGCTTGAGAGGCTAGAGACCTATTGGCGCACAGTCACTTATCTCGCAGCTTCAGAGCTCTATTTAAAAGACAATTTTCTTCTCCGTGAACCCCTCGAGAAAGATCATATCAAAGATCGCCTACTGGGACATTGGGGAACTACTCCAGGGATCAATCTGATCTATACCCATCTCAACCGCCTGATTCGCAACTACGATCTCGATCTTTTTCTTGTCACCGGACCCGGGCATGGAGCTCCGGCCAATCTGGCCAACCTCTTCCTAGAAGGCTCGTTGTTAGAGTTCTATCCTGACTATACTTTGGACTATGCGGGCGTTGGACAACTTCTCAAGGGTTTCTCCTGGCCAGGAAAATTTCCAAGCCACCTCTTTCCAGGAAGTCCTGGTGCCATCCACGAGGGAGGAGAGTTGGGATATGCCCTAGCCACCGCTTTCGGTGCTGTCATGGATAATCCTGATCTTATTGTAGCCTGTATCGTCGGTGATGGAGAGGCGGAGTCGGGACCTACTGCCACGGCATGGCATTCGACCAAGTTTTTAGATCCAGAAGAGTCGGGAGCAGTCCTACCTATCTTACACCTCAATGGCTACAAAATCGCCAATCCAACGATCTACGGAACAATGGATGATGATGAGCTATATAGTCTCTTTCGAGGGTATGGCTATAAGCCCAGAATCGTCGAAGATAGTGATCTTCACGCTGACATGTTCCTGGCACTCGACTGGGCCTACAATGAGATTCGTGAAATTCAAAAAGCAGCGCGTTCCGGTAAGAAACAACTCAAGACACGCTGGCCAATGTTGATTCTCCGATCGCTCAAAGGTTGGAGTGGCATCAAAGAGATCGATGGTGTCCCAATCGAAGGATCTTGTCGAGCCCACCAGATTCCTGCTATCGACCTCAAAACCAACCCCAACTCATTCAAGCTCGTAGAACAGTGGCTCCGTTCCTATAAACCCGAAGAGCTCTTTGATAAGAATGGCACACCGAGAGATGATGTGCTCGCCAACTGTCCCAAAGGCAACCGGCGGATGGGATGCAATCCCCACACTTTTGGCGGGGATATGTACAAACCCCTTTCATTGCCAGACATCAATGATTTTGCCGTCTCCCCAACATCCAAATCCTCCGCCGAATTAACGATGCGCGGAACCCATGCGGCACGCGGCCTCTTTGAACTCACCAAATATATGATTGAGGTGATCAAACGTAATCCCACCAACTTTCGAATTTTCTCTCCCGACGAGCTGGTATCCAATAAGCTAGGAGAAGTCTTTGAAGTCACTCATCGTGATTACCAGTGGCCGATCAAACCCTATGATAGCAACATCACCAACTCCGGCGGTAGAGTCCTTGAAATTCTCAGTGAGCACACCCTGCAAGGATGGCTGCAAGGCTACCTGATGACCGGCCGGCACGGAATCTTCCCCTCCTATGAAGCCTTTTTGGGGATTGTCGGCACGATGATGGATCAATTTGCTAAGTTTTTGAAATTTAGCGAAGACATCTCCTGGAGAAAGCCATTTGCCTCGCTCAACTATATCGAAACCTCAACACTTTGGCGACAAGAGCACAACGGCTTCTCCCACCAAAATCCCAGCTTTATCAACCTACTGCTCAACCTCAAAGCCAATATCGCACGGGTCTATCTTCCACCCGATGCCAACTGTCTGATTAGTACGATGGACCACTGCTTTAAGAGCAAAGGACATGTCAACCTAGTGGTTGCTAATAAACAGGAGATGCCTCAGTGGCTCACCATGGATGAAGCGATCAATCACTGCCGTTCAGGTGGATCGGTCTGGGAATGGGCTAGCACAGATAGTGGCATCAACCCCGATATTGTCTTAGTCGGTATTGGCTGTGACCCACATCTTGAAGTGATGGCGGCGGCTCATATTTTGAGAAAAGAGCTTCCCCAGTTGCGAGTGCGCGTTGTCAACGTCACCGATCTTATGATTTTAGAGAAAGCATCGCTCCACCCTCATGGTCTCGATGATGAAATGTTTGATGCCCTCTTTACCTCAGATAGACCGGTGATTATCAACTTTCATGGCTATCCAACCGCTGTCAAACATTTGCTCTTTGGTCGTGACAACATCAACCGTTTCCACATCAATGGATACCTAGAAGAGGGCACAACGACAACACCTTTTGATATGGCAGTGCGCAACAAGACCAGTCGATTCCATGTGATCATGGAAGCAATTCGTCTAGCGGCGCCATTTAATCCAACGGTTGCTGCAAAAGCCAACGAGTGGGTCTCCCATTATGAATACACCCTGCAAGAGTTCCGTAAATATATCGATGAGAACGGGAAAGATCCCGAAGAGATTTCAGAATGGTTGTGGAATTATACCATTTAGGATAAATATCCTTGAATTTATGAAGGGAAGTGAGCTTCAGATTTTGCCGATCGTTTCGAAGCTCATATTTTTAAATATGAGCGAGAAAGGATCGGTGAAAGATGTGGTCAATTCTCCTTTAGAAATTCAAGGATATTTATCCTAAATGGTATTA
>JAAKFT010000048.1 GCA_011064935.1 Chlamydiota bacterium
TTCCACAGGATCTTTTCGGTTAAAATCCACGTATCGCCAGCTCGGAAAGGGCCTTTGGCCATTCCCTTCGCTAACGATACGTGATTTTTCCTCGAAAATTTCTCTGCAGAAAATGGTGAATAATTGACGACACGCCCTAGATGGAGAGCTGGCGTATAAAGTGATAGTTTTCGTGGTTTAGATCTACGAGAATTTTATGTGCGATCTCCTCTGGATCAGCAGGTTGCAACTCTCCTGGCAATGGGTATCCGAAGGCGATATAGCTTATGGGAATAGCCATTTTCGCACAGATATTTACCAGAACTCCCGGAGCTAAAGTCTCGTCGAGTTTTGTGAAGATCAAACTTGCGGGGTTGAGGGCAGAAAATTGGTAGATAGCACCATAAAGATCGACCTCTTTCGTGGTGGCGCTCAAGGTGAGATGAATCTCTATTTCATCGATGGCAGCAAGTCTTTCACCTAGCTGATCGATACGATCAGGAAGATAGTAGTTGCACCCTCCTGTATCGATAAGCAGAAGATCGACAGGGCCAGCGCTTTCAACCGTGGAGCAGAGTGGGATATTCCACTTCTTGGAATATTGCTGGATCTGCTCTAAAGCTCCTCCTTTGACATCATCTAATGTGAGAAGGGCGACTGTTTTTCCCTCTTTCTGATATCTGCTGGCGAGTTTCAAAAGGGTAGTGGTCTTTCCCACTCCGGTAGGTCCCACAAGAGCGATTCGCTTGCTCTTTCCAGGGGTAAAAGTGAAGCCGCTGCGGCTGATGATTCTCTTCGCTATAGCACCATTTAGCTGAATAATGGTGTGGTCATCACATGCATCGTAGATTTCGCTAGCCAGGGATTTTTCGATCCCTTTGAATTCTAGAAAGCGGACGATCTCAGAATTGGTACGCCTCTTCTCTAATCGGCGCTTGATCTCTGCGAGGTTCTGTTTTCTTTCCATCAGAGTAGAACCTCATCTGTGATTGTACCGAGAGATTTTACTTCGATCTCAGTAGAAACTTCTGCAAATGAGAGTACGGGAAGCTCAGGCATATAGGTCTCCAAGAGTCTTCGGAGGCAGAGTCGACTGGAGACACTCGTAAGAACCACCGGATCCCTATTCTTGCCGGTAGCTTTTTCGACGATGGATGAGAGAGCGAGATTGATCTTTTCAATGGTCTTAGGGCGAAGTGCGATTTTTGTGCCGTAATCACTTTTTTGCCTGGCAGCGACTACCATCTGCTCCACCTTAGGATCAAAGGTGATGGCATAAATCTGCTTGGCATCTCCAAAGAGATGCTCTGAAATCCCACGCGAAAGTCCTTGACGCACATATTCTGTTAAGAGGTCTGGATCGGGAGTTTTATCTTTTGTGACATGATCTGCTAAAACCTCCAAAATAGAGACAAAGTCTCGGATCGGCAGCCGTTCTTTCAGAAGGTTTTGGAGCACCTTGAGAATATGGCCGAGATTGAGCTTGTGAGGAATTAGTTCATCGACGACGGCAGAGTCGACCTTTTTGGCATTATCGACCATCCGTGCCACATCTTGTCGGTTGAGCAAGCGATAGGCGTGAGCCTCGGCCACTTGAGTGAGATGGTTCTGCAAGATCACGGATGTGCTCCCCTTCCCCGAGGCGGTGGTCACCCCTTTGATCTTGATTAGGTAGTTTTTGGGACGAATGGTCAGATTGTCACTGATATGGATAGAGGGAATCACGACTCCAAGATCGGAGGCAACCTGCCTACGGATTTCAGGTATTTTACGCATCAACTCCTCTCCCATCCCAACCAGTTGAATGCCTAGTTGTACCTCTACGGGATGGATGATGAGGGCCTTCTCGACACTCTCTTCTTTGGCTGCGGCTGAGTAGGGCTTTTTCTCTTTTCCCTTTTCGCGAGTGAGGACATAAGAGTAGAGAAAAAGAGTGGCGGCGATAGAGAACATGACAAAGGTTGGCATGCCGGGAATGAGGCTAAGGATAACCAAAACCCCTGCGGCAATCGAGAGGACTTTTGGGTTATTTAAGAACTGTTTGGGCAGGGTTTTTCCTAAACTGCCTCCTGAAGCTCGGGTCACAATAATCCCTGCGCCGACAGAGATCAGAAGGGCTGGAATCTGACTTACTAGGCCATCGCCTACTGTGAGTCTTGTGAAAGTAGTCCAGCACTCATGCCAAGAAAGTTTTTTGACCACCATACCGACGACAAAACCTCCAAAGATATTGACAGCGGTGATCACAAGGCCGGCGATCGCATCTCCCCGAACAAATTTCGAAGCGCCATCCATGGATCCATAAAACTCTGCTTCAGCATTGATGGTCTCTCGGGCCTTTTTGGCCTCTTCATGCGAAATCATTCCAGATGATAGATCTGCATCAACAGCCATCTGCTTACCCGGCAGAGCGTCCAGAGTAAAACGGGCGGCCACCTCGGCAATGCGGCCCGCTCCTTTTGTTACAACGATGAAATTGATCAGCGTGAGAAGAATAAAGAGAATCAGCCCGACAACCGTATTGCCCTGGGTCACAAATCCCCCGAAGGTGCGAATAATGTCGCCCCCATCCCCTTTGGTGAGGATCATTCTCGTGGAAGCGATGTTGAGGCCCAGCCGATAGAGGGTCAGAAAAAGTAGCAGAGAAGGAAAAGCGCTAAACTCTAGAGCATTCTCGATATAAATGGTGAGAAGCAACGCCATGACGGCCATGACGATGCTTAAGGAGAGCAGTGTATCGAGAATGATCGCTGGAAGAGGTATAATCAAAAGCATGACCAGCCCCACCACCCCGATGGCCAAAACCGCATCGGAGTAACGACTCATTCCCTGGAACTTCTTTCTTAATTGACCTAGCATACCTCCTTTCTCAATAAGTTATTTGTCTCATATAATCAATCTTTCTCTCTCATACGGTTGCGTATCTCATGTTTGACGGCGGGATCGCCATCTGTCTCGCGTTTCTCCTCTCTCACTTCTTGCTTGGTCATCTTCATCTTCTGGTAGAAGCGCCATTTCTGATAGCCAAAATCGATCAGTGCAAGAAAAAGCAGAACAACCCCTATCTCGATTGCAAGAGAAAAACTCTTTTTAAAAAGCACATTTTGCTTCTGAGCCATAGCCATAAAAATAGTTTCGCCAACATACCATCGCCACCCCTTCAGAATCAGGTAGCCTAAAGCCCCAACCACTCCCAACTTGAGTGTCGAATAGCAGAGGCGATAGACAAATTGCCCTCCTTTCGATCGTTTCGGTCTTTTCCAGATCCATCCACCTTGAAGCAGATGGATAGCAACGCCAACTCCCATTATTCCAATCATAATCGCAATTGTAGGGAGAAGGAGGGAGGAAAAGGCCTGACTCATCTGTGACTCGATAGCCTGATCGCCCAGGGAGGTAAATCGGCCTATCATCACATTCTTGAGTCTCAAATTTAGAGTATGTGCAAAACCAAAAATTAAAAAAATTCCTCCCAACAATACGATGATGGCGCAGAGCTCTTGGGATTTTGCTACCTGACCCTTTTTCTTGGCATCACGCAACTTTTTCTTGGTCGGCCTCTCACTTCTTTCTTGATTCATAGTATTTGTCTTAAAAAAAACGAATGAAAGTTGCAAGGAAAAGAATTGGAGTTTATATTTCCATTCTCATAAGTGCGGAGTATAGCGCAGCTTGGCTAGCGCGGCTGCTTTGGGAGCAGTAGGTCGGGGGTTCGAATCCCTCTACTCCGAAAAGTTCAACGTTTTGAGAGTAATGGGTAAGTTAATTTTTGAAGATAGTGGCGAAGAGTTCGAGATTTCTGACGGCGGCCGTATTGAAGAAGCTTGCGAAGAGGTCGGGGTACCATTTGCCTGTACTGAAGGAGTCTGCGGCACTTGTGTGATAGAGGTTAAAGAAGGAATGGAGAACCTATCACCATTTACCCAGGAAGAAGAGGACTTTTTGGGTGAGATGGAAGAAGAACGGCTCGCCTGTCAGTGTAAGCTCATGAAAAACAAAGTGAAGATAACGTTTTAGGTTTGTTATGATTACCAACGAGATGACGATTGCTGAGATCTTTGAAAAGTTTCCCCATCAAAGCGGCCGTTTAGCTCAAGCCATTACCGATGCAGGGCTGCACTGTGTTGGCTGTCATGCGGCAACCTGGGAAACCCTCAGGGATGGAATGATGGGACACGGGAAATCCCTCGACGAAGTGGAGTGCCTCCTCAAGCAGCTCAACAAAATCCTCGCCGAAGAGATCGATCTCACGACCATCACCCTAACTCCTCGTGCCGCCAAAAAGTTTCATGAACTTGCCGACAATCCTACCGATGCACTTCGTTTGAGCATCCAGGGTGATCGCTGCAGCAGTAAAGAACATCTCCTAGACTTCTCAGAAAAAGCCGAAGAAGATGACCAAACTTTCGAATCACATGGGGTGCAAATCCATATCAACAAAGAGATGGTTAGCCAGCTTATCGGTTCGGTTATTGACTATGTAGAGGGCCACCACGGAAGCGGCTTCAAGGTCTCTAATCCAAACACCCATTCATGTGGATGCGGTAAATCATAATCATCAAAATCCAAGGATGGATTGGCTATGGCAGTAGCAGTTCCAGTGACAGCGGCAGCACTTGTAGGCTCGATTCAGGGCGCATTCGCCAAAAGTGATGTTGCTATCAAATCCAAAAGTCATGGTGGGCGCTGCGCTAATTGGGCCTGCTGTATATGCGGCTCTGGTAATACTATTGAACAAACTATTACCGTAGTCGTCTATGAACGACACAAAGAAGATGACTCCAAAACCTCGAAAATCGCCGGTTGTTTCAAAAAGTTGTGCTGTTGCTGTTGCGGGAAGAAGAAGAAGGAGAAGGAGAAGCGCTTCAGTAGAGTTGGTGAGTTTGGTCGGGGTATGCCTGTAGACCGCGCCACTGTTAGGACTGCTATGAGCACATTGAAATTGAAAAATAGAGAGCGTTTGACCGTCGACAGTGCAGAGAGACTCATCGGCGAGCTGCAAAGACTTACGGCATTATTCGAACAGCACGAACAAAATAAAGTTCTGATCGAAGAAGCAAAATTCCACCTTAGTCTGATGGTACTCCATTCTGACGGCAGCTCCGAACAATTTACCAGCGTGGAAATATTAACTTCTCTTAGAGATCAAGTCGAGCCTAGCTATTCTTTAAGCGAGGAAGAAAAGCATCTCATTGTCGGCGGAGTAAAACATCACATCATTTCTACTGAAATGACCTCAATCACTCCCAAGGAAATCAGCGCTCTGATCGCTGAACAGCTCCACCGTCTATCTATTGTTGACTTAAACAGTAAAGAAGAATGCTAAACGGTCCTAGCCTAGGAAGTCCATTCAAATCGTTGAGCCGGACTTAGGGCTCGGAAAGAAATAATTTACCCATTTCTGCTCTGTACTGGACAAAAAATGACTCGATGAAACAAATCAGCGAGCTGCAAAGGATTCTATTCACTTTTTTAGTTTTTTTCAAACCAAAAAGACAACCAATTGCTACCCTGAACAAGTTTACGGAGGTTTATGCTTTACAGCCAGGTGCAAGAGTACTATATACCGAGTGATATGACACTGGATCAAACAGAAATAAAACGATTGATCGGCAAAGAAGCAGCGCAGTTGGTGAAAACAGGCATGGTGGTTGGCCTGGGAAGTGGTACGACGGCTACTTTTTTTATCGAAAGTCTAGTCAAGCAGTGCCAGGAAGAGGGACTTGAAATTCAGGTGGTCTCTTCATCCACGAAATCCCTCTCTCTAGCTCAAGCGGGTGGAATCCCCACTCTTGACCCCCAAGAAGTCACTAAAGTTGATATCGTCATTGATGGAGCAGATGAAGTCAACCCACAGGGTCAGATGATCAAGGGTGGCGGTGGAGCGCTCACAAGAGAGAAGATCATAGCTTCAATGGGGAAGCAGATGATCGTCATTGTCGACGAGAGCAAAGTGGTCGATCACCTAGGAGCTTTTGGACTTCCAATCGAGTTCCTAGAGGTTGGAGTCGCCTCCACGATAGCCAAATTGAAGGCTCTCAGCTACCGAGGCAAGATCCGCACAAACAACGAAGGATCCTACTATCGCACCGATAATAAGAACCTTATTTTTGATATCGATCACCCCAAACAATTTCTCGATCCCAAAAAAGATCATCAGCAAATTATCACGATCCCCGGCGTTCTTGAGACGGGTCTCTTTTTTGACCTACCAGTCAAGGTGCTGGTTGGCTACGCTGACGGAACAGTAAAATTTAGAGAGGAGTAGAAGAGTGGATGCAGAGCTTATTCCCATTACCTTTGACAAGGTGATGCAGTCAAAATCCTACACCTGCATTGTCCTAAAGACTGAAGAGAAAAAATTTGCGATCTACGCCGACTCTTCCGTCGGCAAAGCCATGCAACTCTATCTCACTAAAACCGAAAAACTCCGTCCATACACCCACGATCTCACAAATATGATTTTCAAAGGTCTTGATGTGAAAATCCTCCAGATCGTAATCAATGATCTGCAAGACACCGTCTATTTCGCACGAATCTTCCTTGAGCAAAAGATGAACGATATCCTCCATATTATTGAGATTGACGCTCGCCCAAGTGACTGTATTACACTGGCTTTAACCCATCGAACCCCCCTCTATTGCACCCGCGAAGTTCTAGAAAAAGCCCTCCCCCTCGAGGAATAAAAAACTCCTTGATCCAATCTGAATAAATTTGTATGGTAACCGGTCTATATTCGGGTCTTTATGATGACAAAGGAAGAACAAAATAAAAATATCTGCAAAGGTGCTTTTGTGGTCATAAACGACAAGGGATTACATACCCGTCCCTCCACTGAGCTGGTCAAATGCGCAAGCTCCTTTAAATCGCAAATAAACTTGATCTACCAAGGTATCATCGTCAATGCTAAATCCCTGCTAGGCATTCTGACTCTGGCAGCTACCCGCGGGTCACGGATCGATATTGAGGCAGTGGGGTACGATGCGGATCTGGCGGTGGAGACTCTGATCGGGCTTGCCAGAAAAAAATTTCACATTCACTATTAAATTGTAAACAATTATGACAGAGACTGTTAAAGCGCGCAAAGAAGTGACCCCAGAAGATAAATGGGATGTAACCGTCCTCTATCCCGACATCAAGACATGGGAGAACGAGTTTTCTAAGATAACGATCAAAGAGACGACTCCAAAATGGCCAAAACTCGCTGCTTTTCATGGCCGCCTCCGCGAAGGCACAGAGGTACTCAAAGAGGCTCTAGAGACTTTTTTGACCCTGCAGAGAGAGCTGGAAAAACTCTACACCTATGCCCACCTCCGTCATGACGAAGATATCACCGACGATGAGCACAAAGCCGCCTTCCAAAAGATCTCCTCCCTCCTCTATGACTTCCAGCAAGAGTGCGCCTGGTTTGATCCCGAGTTACTCGCGCTACCCGATGATATCATTGACGGCTACCTCCAATCCCCGATGCTGGCCCCATACCGCTTCCATCTCGAAAAGATTGTCCGCATGCGTCCCTATACCCTCTCCGCTGATAAAGAAGAACTACTCGCCATGGCTGGCAAACCCTTTCAGGCTGCACCCAAAGCCTTTTCGGCACTTAATAACGCCGACATCAAATTTGGAAAAGTCAAAGATGGTGATCAAAAAGAACACGAACTCTCCCATGGCCTCTATCAGCTCTTTTTGCGCTCCCCAGATAGAACACTACGAGAAAATGCCTTTAAACAGATGCAGGGCAAATATGGTGATCTAGAAAACACCCTCACAGAGCTTATCTACGGAGAGATCCAGAGCCATATTTTCAACGCCCAAGCCCGCGGTTTTACCTCCAGCCTAGAGGCCGCTCTCTATCCCAAGAAGATCCCCGAGTCGGTCTACCGCTCCCTAATCGCAGCTATTCGGAAAGGGCTTCCTTCCCTACACAAATATACCGCCTTGCGCAAAAAGCTCTTGAAACTCCCCGAGCTCCATCTCTATGACATGTATGTCCCCCTCGTACCACAGATAGAGATCACGATGGACTACCACGAGGCCGAAGAAGAGGTCATAGCCTCGGTCCATCCTCTTGGCAAAGAGTACCAAGCCCTACTCAAAAAAGGGCTCACAGAAGAACATTGGGTAGATCGCTTTGAAAACAAAAACAAACGCTCTGGCGCCTATTCCAGTGGCTACTACGATAGTTATCCCTACATCCTGATGAACTACCGCGGTATCCTGCGAGATGCCTACACCCTTGCCCACGAAGCCGGCCACAGCATGCACTCACTGCTCAGCTGGATGGTTCAACCCTATCAATACTCCCGCTATCCCATCTTCGTGGCCGAGGTCGCCTCCACTTTCAACGAAGAGCTTCTTGCCCAGCACCTGCTTAAGAAACTGACCAAAAAAGAGGAGCGGCTCTTCCTCATCAACGAGAAGATCGAAGATATCCGCGCCACTCTCTTCAGACAGACCATGTTTGCCGAGTTTGAGCTCACCCTCCACGAGCTAGTCGAAGCGGGCACTCCCCTCACCCCAGCCCTGCTCAGAGAGCTCTATTACAAGCTCAACTGCGACTACTTTGGCCCCAGCGTGCACATCGACGATGAGATAGCCATCGAATGGGCCCGTATCCCCCACTTCTACTACAATTTTTATGTCTTTCAATATGCGACTGGAATAAGCGCCGCTCTAGATCTCTCTGAAAAAGTGTTGAAGGAGGGGCCTGATAACTACCTCGCCTTCCTGAAGGGAGGGAACAGCCTCTTCCCCATCGATCTGCTCAAACTAGCTGGCGTGGATATGACCACTTCTCAGCCCGTTGAAGCTGCTATCCGCAAATTTGACGCCCTTGTGACCGAGCTTGAGTCTCTTACTCTTCCTCCTCTTTCTCACTAGAGCCCTTCTTTGCTTTTTCTGCATCTTTACCCGATCCTGATAACAGCGCGGTACATGTACTTAGTAATTCTGTAAAATCCTGGCGTTCCTGAGGTGTCAGATCAGACCTTCCTAGAGCCGTTGCAACTTTTGCAATTATGTCACTTAAAGATATTGTATCAGAAGGCTGATCACCGGGCTTGTACTCCGCTTGACCTGCGGCGAATTCTTCCTCCATCTTGCGATCTCTCGCCACCTCTGCTTCAAGCAATTCGTCAATCATCCCTTTTGTGATCCTTACCCGAATTCCCAACTTCTCCTGTTTACGAAGGAGCAGCGCTTGCATCTGTGACCAGAAGATCTTATCGATAAGCATTAGGGCGACTACCTGTTTTTTTTCTTTCGCTGTCAATTGTTGGACTGTCAATCTCTTTTGCTTCAATTTTCTTAAGCACTGGGCTCTTCGATCCAAGGTCGCTTTTATTGAATTCCATATCTGGCGCGTACGAGCAAAAGATTCTCTTTTCTTTTCCTCTTTATCCACTGATGCACCCAAACGTTTCTGTTCAGCTGTATTTCCTTCCATTTGTTCGAGTATTTCGGGGGGGAAATATTCCTCTGCTTGTTCACTTCTACCTTGGCAGAAGTCTGTCCGGAGCGCTTCACTAGTCTCTTCCAATTTCTTTCTATTCTCAGACTTCTGAGATTCAGAAATTCTTTCAATACAGTCGAGTAAGATTCTTAATGCGGCGGCTGGTTGTGGTGCAGATTTAGTCTTCTCAAAAATGTATTCAAGAACTCCCCTCTCTTGAATAGCTCCAGGAGAAAGTCGACTTAGCGTCTTTTGCATAAGAGCCACTGTCTTTTTCTCATCGAAATTATCCAAAGGAATAAAATTAAAGCGACGGGCAATAGCCTTGTCCACGGGGTGGATATACGTCGCATAATCCTTCCATGTGGTAAGCCCGATCACCCGTGGGAAGTTACCCCCAGCATCTAGTCGGGTCTTCAATTCTGATCCGACGCAATTTCCACTTTTAGCGCTTTTAAATAACTCATGTATCTCATCGATCACAAGAATAATATTATTGATTTGACGCTGACTGGTACCAATGGAACCCATGATCGCATCAAGAGGAGAACTACTTCCCCCGAACAGATCAGCTTTGGGGTTTGCCAATACCGCAGCATTGATGATATGTACCTGTTTACCTTTGAGCGCTGGATATTCTCCCTTTCGAATCTTGGCACCCAAAACTTCAGCTGTTACAGTCTTCCCCTGCCCCGACTTCCCGATAAGTAGAGGGTGTTTCAATGCTTGTGGATCAGATTGCAAGGTCTTCACTATTGTTGCCATGGCTCGTTCATCCGCATCTCTCTCAGGTGTACCGCTCTCTTGTGCCGTTAGATTTCTTGTGCCAGGTTGAAGAGAGTTAGGCGGAGGTTTGATTTTATTGTAGACCACACTGAGTACAACCATTGTTACAAATAGTCCGCCGAATACAACTGCTCCATATTGAGCGCCTAATCCTGCTGCCAGTGCGGAATATAGGGCTCCATAGAGTGTAATGGCTATTAATAGCTTTTGTCCTCGCGCCGTCTCATTAGCGACACCTTGCACAGGATTTATCATGTCACTAACACCCAAAATCTTGACTGCGTTTTCTAACACAATAAAGAGGGCGTTCGTAAAAGCGGACCAGACAAAGAGCAACTGGGTGCGAAGAGCTGAAGAAAGCCCACTCTTATTGAACTCAGCA
>JAAKFT010000049.1 GCA_011064935.1 Chlamydiota bacterium
GTGATACGCAGGGAGGTGAAGAATCCCAAACTTCCTGAATTTATCACGGTGACTCGCGTGGAGATTACCAAAGATTTTCGCCACGCAAAAGTCTATATCAGCGTGATCGGAGATGAAAAAGTGAAAGCAGAAGCTACCGTTGTCCTTCAGTCTGCAGCCGGCTATATTGGAACCTGCTCAGCGCAGCAGGTTACTATTCGTTATTTTCCAAAGCTAACATTCCTCATGGATGACTCTCTAGAAACTCAGATGCAGATCGAAGGGCTGATTTCAGAAATCCAAGATGAAAGAACGTCGCGAGAGGAACCGAGTGATGGATGCACAGACTGACTTAAAAGAAGGTGTTCTTCTTGTCAACAAACCCCAGGGACGAACCTCCTTCAGTCTGATTCGAACGTTACGCAAGCTCACAGGCATCAAAAAAATCGGCCATGCTGGCACCTTGGACCCTTTCGCTACTGGCGTCATGGTTATGCTGATCGGCCGTAACTACACAAAACTCTCCGACAAACTCATTTTTGACGACAAAGAGTATCTCGCAGAAGTCAGCCTTGGCGTGAGCACCGACACCTATGACTGCGACGGCAAAGTAGTGGCTCGCTCAAAAAAGAAGCCCAAAGCTGAAGAGATAGAAAAAGTGATAGCACAATTTCAAGGAGCGATTGAGCAGGAACCTCCTATGTTTTCGGCTAAAAAAGTGAAGGGGAAGAAGCTCTACGAACTGGCGCGTCAAGGCATAACCATCGAGCGCAAGAAAGCTCTCGTACAAGTGCACACTACCCTCCTCGATTACACCTATCCCCTACTACGATTTCACGTCACCTGCAGCAAGGGGACCTATATTCGCAGCATAGCCC
The DNA here is from genome assembly GCA_011064935.1 of Chlamydiota bacterium. GTDB lineage: Bacteria > Chlamydiota > Chlamydiia > Chlamydiales > JAAKFR01 > JAAKFT01. The sequence goes on from JAAKFT010000049.1 coordinate 858, forward strand.
ACCGCATGGGAGATATGTTAAGCTGTGGCGCCCACCTTGCAAAGCTTCAAAGAACTCGAAGTGGTGCTTTTCGCTTGGAAGAGTGTATCGACGGCACTCTTTTAGACGCGCCAGATTTCGATATAACCCCCTTCCTGCGAAGCCATGGTGAAGAAGAGTAAAGAAATTTCACTAACTCTTGGCAATTTCGATGGGGTTCATCTCGGACACCAAAAAATTCTCCAAGAGCTGAAAGGGCAAAAGTCTCTTTTCACCTTCTCCAACCACCCTGCAGAAATTCTCCACCAAAGAGCCGTTCCTCTACTGACAACCCCCTCGCAAAAATTACATCTTCTCAAACAGGCTGGAATCGAGCAAATCATGGTCGCCCCTTTTACTAGAAAGCTCTCACTCCAATCTGCAGAGACCTTTCTCTCCTCTCTCAAACAGAGAGTTCCGTTTACGCATCTTGTCCTTGGCCATGACGCTGCAGTAGGTCATCTGAGACAGGGAGATAGACGGGAGATAGACATTCTCTCTAGAAAAATGGATTTTACCCCTCTATTCCAGGACCCGCTGAAAATAGATGGGGAGGTAGTCTCCAGCACAAGAATCAGGGGGCTGATTCAAAAGGGTGATTTCGAAAGAGCAGCTCTTTTTCTAGGCAGACCTTACTCGATCTATGGCCCAGTTTTGCCAGGGGCGGGAAAGGGGAAACTTCTAGGCTTTCAAACCGCAAACCTCAGCGTGGAAACCCTCTGCCTGCCACCGCTCGGAGTCTATGCTGTCGAAGTAATCCGCAATGGCAAGCTCTACCTCGGAGTGGCCAATCTAGGCGCTGCTCCCACGCTTCACACCAATCGAACCACGCAGCTTGAAGTACATATCCTCGATGCTAAAGAATCGCTCTATGCGGAAGAAATTGAGGTGATTTTCAAGCGCTTTTTACGTCCAGAAAGACGATTCTCGTCCCCCGACGGGCTCAAACAACAAATCTCACACGACATCGCACTTGCCAAAAAAATCGGGGTTATACCATTTCGGTAAAATAAATGCGCAAAGTCGAGTCGATTAACGTGATAGATTTGGGCTATCGTTTCGAAGCCCATATTTTTAAATATGAGCGAGAAAGGATAGCCCAAAAATGACTCGTTAGGTGGCTTGAATTTGCGCATTTATTTTACCGAAATGGTATTAATTGTGGTGAAAGAGGATGACATCGTCGGGTTTGACGATGTAATCACGACCTTCAAAGCGCAGCTTGCCCGCTTCTCGAGCGCCTGAGCGTCCCTTATTTTGGACGAAATCGTCAAATGAGATGACCTCTGCTTTGATAAACCCTTTTTGGATATCGGTATGAATCTTTCCAGCTGCCTCTGCAGCAGTGATTCCTGAGGAAATCGTCCAGGCGCGTGTCTCCATCTCACCAGTCGTTAGAAAAGAGATCAGGTCCAACATTTCAAAAGAGGCGTGGATCAGCCGATCGAGCCCCGTTTCCTTCAACCCGAGACTTTCGAGGAAAAGAAGCTGCTCCCCCTCCTCGAGTTCGACAATTTCAGCTTCGAGCTTGGCGCAGATGGGAAGCATGCTATTCCCCTCCGACTTGGCATGCTCACGAACTTGCTGGACATATTGATTTTCCATAGACGGTAGATCGGCTTCCGACACATTGGCGCAATAGAGGACTTTTTTCTGAGTCAGGAAGGGATAAGGCTTCAGATGCTCTCGCTCTTCGCCAGTGAGCTGCAGAGTACGGACAGGATGGCTCGAATCGAGGTGGTCTACCACTTTTTTGAGGGCAACGAGGGTCTCTTTTAATTCTTTGTTGCCTTTGGCTTGTTTTTCCACTCTTTTATAGATCTGCTCTGCTGTATGCAAATCTGCCAAAATCAACTCGATATTAATCGTGTCTATATCGCGTAGAGGATCGAGCTTGCCCTCAACATGAACGACATCTTCCTCTTCAAAACAACGGACAACATGGATAATCGCATCGGTTTCGCGAATATGGGCCAAAAACTGATTGCCCAGCCCCTCTCCCTGAGCAGCTCCTTTGACAAGGCCAGCTATGTCCACAAATTGCATTGCCGCGTAAATCGTCTGTTTACTCTGGGATATTTCCGCAAGCTCCCCCAACCTAGAGTCCTGAACATCGACCACTCCAACATTAGGATCGATCGTGCAAAAGGGATAGTTTGACGAAGCTGCCCCAGCTTTGGTCAAAGCATTGAAAAGAGTCGATTTCCCCACATTGGGAAGTCCGATAATACCGCAAGAAAGTCCAGCCATAATTGGTAGAACATCATAACAGCTCAGCCCATTCTTCTGTACTATTTCATTACTCTCTCCTATACTCGATGAAATGGCTGAAAAGACCGAAAAGGCGACCCCGAAGAAGCTAAAAGATTCCCGTAAAAAGGGACAGGTCGCCAAATCTCAAGATTTTCCATCTGCGATTACCTTCATTGTCGCCGTTTCCATGACTCTTTATATGACGAGTTTTCTCTACGAAAAACTCGGCGGCTTCATGGTTCAGATGTTTACTCTGGCTCCAAAAACTGATGTAGCCCTCAGTGCGCCCCACCTGCTCAAAGAGATGATCTATGTCATCTTGATCGTCTCGCTTCCTATCGCGGGCGTGGTTGCTCTTGTTGGAACCGTCGTTGGGTTCCTCGTCGTGGGGCCCACTTTTGCTGTAGAAGTTTTCAAACCGAATTTTAAAAAATTTAATCCGGTCGAAAACATCAAGCAAAAATTCAAAATGAAAACCTTAGTCGAGCTCCTAAAATCTATATTTAAGATTTTTGGCGCCGCTGTTCTGATCTATCTCGCCGTCCGCGATAACATTGGACTTCTCATCGCCACTGTTACGCTCCCCCCTATCGGCGGAGCACTTGTCTTCAAAACGATTATTTTCAAAGTAATCGTATGGGTGGGGATCTACTTTCTCATTATTGCCGTGATCGACCTGATCTATCAACGCTATAACTTCGCCAAAGAGATGAAGATGGAGAAGTTTGAGGTTAAGCAAGAATATAAAGACACAGAAGGAAACCCTGAGATTAAGGGCAAAAGGAGACAGCTAGCTCAAGAGATTGCCTATGACTCGGGATCGACGCAAATCCGGCGGGCTAAAGCATTGATCACCAATCCTGATGACGTTGCGATTGCTATTGGCTATGAACCGGAAGAATATGCAGCCCCTTGGATTATCGCCAAAGGAGTCGGAAATCGAGCTCGATACCTCATCGAGTTTGCAGAAAAACATCATATACCTATTATGCGCAATGTTCCGCTGGCACACCAACTGCTTGATGAGGGTGAAGTGAATAAGTTTATTCCCGAGGCGACTTATGAAGCGATCGGAGAGATTCTCCTCTATGTTGAATCGCTAAAACTCAAGGGAGACGAAGGTTGAAGAATTTTATCAAGTATTTATCCAGAACTTTAGGAGGAGAGACTGCTCTCAATCTGATCAATCGCTCGAGTGATCTGCTCCTAGCTGGCTGGATCATCGCCGTTATCGTGATGATCATCCTCCCTATTCCGCCCGCTATCATCGACTTACTAATAACCTTCAACCTGACCGCAGCTGTGGCAGTATTGATGGCAGCCCTCTATATTCCAAGTGCTATCCACCTGTCGGTGTTCCCTACGATCCTCCTCGTAACCACTGTCTTTCGCTTGGGCGTTAATATCTGCTCTACCCGTCAGATCCTCCTCCATGCCTACGCCGGGGAAATTATTCAGGCTTTTGGCCAGTTTGTAGTCTCAGGCGACTATGTTGTCGGTTTCGTGATCTTTATCATTATTACGATCGTCCAGTTTATCGTAGTCATCAAAGGTGCCGAGCGAGTCGCTGAAGTGGCTGCCCGTTTCCGATTGGATGCGATGCCCGGTAAGCAGATGGCTATCGACGCCGATTTACGTGCTGGCATTCTCGACTCCAATTCAGCGCGTGAAAAGCGGGCTCTTATCCAGAAAGAGAGTGAACTCTACGGTGCGATGGATGGGGCAATGAAGTTTGTTAAGGGAGATGTGATCGCCGGTATGATTATCGCCTTTGTCAACATTGTCGGTGGTTTAATCATCGGAACCTGGAAGCATGGCATGTCTATCAGTCAGGCGGCCCAGATCTATACACTACTCTCAATCGGGGATGGTCTCGTCTCTCAAATCCCCTCTCTTCTCATCGCGCTTACCTCTGGTATCGTCACCACACGTGTTTCCAGCGAACGTCGCGATGCTAACTTGGGCAAAGAAATCGCAGCCCAACTCTTCCGCGAGCCTCGAGCTATCTTCATTGCCGCAGCAGCCACTTTTGGCATGGGATTGTTTAAAGGATTTTCCACTTGGACTTTCACAAGCTTGGCATTCGTCTTAGCGGCCATTGCCTTCGGACTAGTGAGGAAGAAGAAAAGAGAGGCCGCTAAGGTCGCTGCAGGAGCTCCTGGAGGAGCCATAGCAACTGAGATCGAGGGGCATGCAGTTGTCGGCGGCGGCGCTGAAGAGTTTGCTTTAACCCTGCCGGTTATTCTCGAAGTAGGCAAAAACCTCTCAGAAATCACACGCAAAAAGAAAGAGGGGCCCAGCCTAGTCGAAGAGATGATCCCCCGGATGCGGCAAGCGCTCTATCAAGATCTAGGTCTTCGTTTTCCCGGCGTCCATGTACGCACAGACTCGCCTACTCTCGATGCGGATGAGTACTTCATTCTCCTCAACGAAGTTCCAATCATCCGAGGTAAAGTCCCCCAAAACTATCTCCTCACCAACGAAACAGAAGAGAACTTGCGACGCTATAACCTCTCATTCATCTCCTACAAAAATGTGACTGGCCTCCCCTCTCTATGGGTTGAGAAACAGTATCAGACTATTATGGATAAGGCGGGTATTAAATATTGGAGACCTCTCGAAGTGGTGATCCTTCACCTCTCCTACTTCTTTCGACAGAATGCTGCTGACTTTATTGGCATTCAGGAAGTACGCCAAATGCTCGAGTTTCTGGAGAGGTCATTCCCTGATCTTACCAAAGAAGTCACCCGCTTAGTTCCCTTGCAAAAATTGACCGAGATCTTCAAACGCCTCGTGCAAGAGCAGATCTCAATCAAGGATCTACGTACCATCATGGAATCTCTCAGCGAATGGGCGCAAACGGAGAAAGACACCGTGCTTCTGACCGAGTACGTACGTTCTTCACTCAAGCGCTACATCAGTTTCCGCTACTCTCAGGGACAATCTACACTCTCTGTCTACCTGCTCGATCCCGAAATTGAAGAGATGGTCCGAGGTGCGATCAAACAGACGACGGCGGGGTCTTACATTGCCCTCGACCCTGATTCTGTGAATCTGATTCTCAAAGCCATGCGCAACACCATCACCCCTACCCCTCCTGGAGGGCAACCCCCGGTAATGCTGACGGCCATTGACGTTCGTCGCTTTGTGCGTAAACTGATAGAATCAGAGTTTGTGGATTTGGCTGTAGTCTCATATCAGGAGATCATTCCTGAGATTCGGATTCAGCCTCTAGGAAGGGTTCAAATTTCATAAATTATGGCCGGCCCAATTATCCCCGCCAGTTTCGCGACCGCCCAAGCCAAAGCAGCTAAGGCATTAGGAAAACAGATTGCCGCTGCCCAGGATCTGAGTGAGGATAATTTTACATCTTCCGTAGCGCAAACGGGCTTCAACCCAGCAGCATCCGGAAGACTGCAGCGGCAGTTGAACCGCTCCAAGACTCTGGTGGAACGAAAAAAGGCGCCCGAAGAGACCCTAAAAGTCGAGGAGGTCACTCCAGAATCTGACGAAGATCTGGCTCACGACTTTCATCGAAGGAATTCCGAACTCGAAACCAACCTTTTAATCTACATTCGCCGCAGGCTAAACGAAGACTCCTCTCCGGAGGACGTTATCGATAGTGTTACCGCGATTTTCAAAGACGATCCTACTCTAGCCCATGAAGCGATGGGCTACCTCGAGAGAGTCACCGATGGCCCTCTTCTTGAGACCGTAAAACAGGCGCGGCAGATCCACTATGAGCAGAATGAGCATTCTATTATTGCTGGAAGAAATGTCGACTCCGTCGCTAAATATTACCACAAACTAGGGCTAGGCGAAAACCCTACCGAACTACGTAATCTCTATCGCGATATCACCCTCAATCCCCGTGAGCACAACGTCCTTTTTGCCGAACTTTCAAAGCAGTACAATTTTGATCAGCTTGAACAAGTGGTTGGTTTCCTTTTAAAAGGACTCAGCTATGACCTTAAATCCAAAGGATCCTCTATCCAGCGACCCGAATTAATACGGTTGATGACAGATACGCGCAATCTCCAGTCGATACTCTGGGTACATATCTTTTTTAAATCTCGCATGAGACTCATCCGCTCTCTCTTTTCAAAAGCTGGAGTCCCCTACCCAAAAAACATCACCTTTGAGCACCTTGCCAAACAGTACATCTCCCTAGTCGACCAGAAATACCCTTCGGTTTTGAAGTTAATCCAACAGACCGAACAGCTCGGATTTCAGAGCGATGTAGAAAAGTCGATTATCTTAAACCAATTCCGGGATGCTACTAGACAGCTCTCTCCACGTTTATATCAATCCGTAAAACATAGACAAAACTTACGTCTTGTGATCATAGAGACCCTCGAAGAAGTGGAAGCCGAAGATGAGGAGGCCGAAGAAGCATGACCCCTTTCGAAACATTGATTGCCGAACTATCCACAGAGATGGAACTCCCCCTAAAACCCGACCACCATCAAGCATGTAGATTGAACTTTGGCAATGATCTCGCTGTCCAGATCGACCTATCTGCTGACGCCGACCAAGTCTTGATCGGAAGTGAACTGGGAGCGATAACTGTAGGCTCCTATCGGGAGAGCATCCTCAAACAGGCCCTGCGCGTCAATGGTCTCTCTCGCGCCCCACGAGGCACCCTAGCTTTTAGCGAGAAAAACGACTCCCTGGTTCTCTTCCAATACTTCCCTCTCGCCACCCTCAACGGCAAAAAGCTCTGGGAGTTCTTACAGCTCTTTCTGGAACATTCCAAAATCTGGAAGGAGTGTTTGGAGAGCGGAGAGGTGCCCCACCTAGAAGAAGATGTTGAAGAGAAGGGAAGTGGATTTTTTGGACTAACACCATGAGTGAAGAATTGGAACAACAGCTCTTTAACACCCCTGCGGGTTCACAGTGGAAAGAAATCGGAGTACGCAACCATCACGGTATATGCGTTCCACTCTTCTCCCTCCATACAGAACAGAGCACAGGGATTGGAGAGTACCTCGACCTTATTCCCCTAATTGGATGGTGCCAGGAAGTTGGAATGGATGTGATCCAGCTCCTTCCCTTAAACGATACAGGGCTCGGCACCAGTCCCTACAGCGCACTCTCCGCCACAGCTCTCAACCCTGTCCACCTCAGCCTATCCCAACTCCCCGACATCGACAAGATCGCCCACTACCGCGAAAAACTCGCCCAGATGCGCTACTGGAACTCCACCTCACGCGTGAAATACAACATTGTCCGAGAGCTCAAAAACTCCTTTTTAAGAGACTACTTCGCCCACTTCTTCCCAGAAATTTCAGAATCCTCCGAGTACCAAAACTTCCTGCTGCACAACAAATGGCTTAAGCCCTACGCCCTTTTTAAGGCGATCAAGGAGCAGCAAGAGTGGAGACCCTGGGAAGAGTGGCCCATCCCCCTCAAAAGTCCCTCAGAGGGCGGATATCAAGATCTCCTCGTAGAATTTGCCAACTCCATCCACTTTCACGAATTTTCCCAATATCTCTGCTATAACCAGCTCGAGAAAGTCAAAAAGACCGCCACAGATGCCCACATCCTACTCAAAGGAGATATTCCCATCCTAATCAGCCGCGATAGCGCTGATGTCTGGCACTACCGACACTATTTCCTCCTTCACCTTTCCGCAGGAGCCCCCCCAGATATGTACACCCGCGACGGGCAGAACTGGGGCTTTCCTATCTACGACTGGGAAGAGCTCGAGAAAAGCGATTTTAGCTGGTGGCATGAACGGTTAGAGCTCGCCTCCCGGCTCTACCACCTCTATAGAATTGACCACATCGTCGGCTTCTTCCGTCTTTGGGCGATTGCCCCAGGCAAAACCGCCAAAGAGGGAAGCTTTATCCCCCCTGACGAAAATCAATGGATCCCCCATGGACGCAAAATCATGGAGATGATGCTCCGATCCGCTCCCATTTTGCCCATAGGAGAAGATCTCGGCCTAGTTCCCCCAGAAGTCAAAAAATGTCTTACGGAATTAGGTATCTGCGGCACACGAGTGATGCGCTGGGAGCGGCACTGGGAGACCGATGGAAAATTTATTCCTCCCTCGGAATACCCTCCCGCCAGCATGACCACCGTCTCCACCCACGACTTAGACACCCTCCAGCTCTGGTGGCGCCACTTTCCTAAAGAAGCCAGGCTCTACTCAGAGTTCAAGGAGTGGCCCTATAAACCATTCCTATCCAACGAGCGGCTTCAGGAAATTCTCAGAGAGAGCCACCACTCTGGCAGTCTCTTTCACATCAATCTTCTCCAAGAGTACCTTGCCCTCTATCCTGAGCTAATTTCCCACAATCCCGCCGATGAACGGATCAACATCCCCGGGAAAATCCTTGCCCGTAACTGGACCTACCGCTTCCGTCCCACCGTCGAAGAACTCATCAAACATATTCCTTTAAAAGAAGCCGTCAAAAAAATACTTAACTAATCTAGTGCCCGCGCCCGATTTTTTTCAGACACAATCCATCAATTAAAATAATTTATATCATTCTTAAATAAAGGCACTTAGGGTAAAATATAGGCACATTTAATCTGAGAGGAATAATTATTATGCTTAATAGTTCAGTTACAGCTTATCAAGTCAATCGCTTACATCAAGAACTTAAAGCCCGCTCATGTAGCGCTAAAGTAGCTACGATTCTAGCTTCCGCAACCGATCTTACGGCAGGAACCAGTGCTGTAGCCTTAGGAGTCATCGCCATTGTGGGTCTACTAACCTTCAGCGCTGCTCTACAATGGTGTTTGATTGGTGCGGGTGCAGCATATACTGTGTTTAGTCTAGCAACGACCATCCAAGGACACTACAACGTAAAAGCCCTTTTGAAAGCCAACCAAGAGAAACAAGCAGCGCTTGGTAAGGCACAAGCTCAAACTGGCCTAGCATTAACGGAAGGACAGAATACGGTTGGTAGAGTTATGTCAAAAAAATCTGATGCCGAATCTACCATATATCGTCATCTATTAGACGGCGCAAGTGAGACCGCTAAATTAAAAGAAGAAAACCAACGCTTAGCCAGCGATCTGACCACCAAAAGGAGTGAACTGTTTTCTGCTGAGAAAGTGGTAATGCACAGTAGAAGGGAAATAACCACTCTGCGAGAAGAAAATGCAAGGCTAGCACGTGCGCCTGAAGCACACACAGACTATGTAAGCCATTTAGAAGGACTTGTCATAGCGTTACCTTATTTTGAAACCCAGTTAGGACATGCTCTG
>JAAKFT010000005.1 GCA_011064935.1 Chlamydiota bacterium
CTGTGAACGAAGCGTGGAGAACGAAGGTGACTTTTGTAAGTCACCGAGTTCGAACGCAAAGTTCCCAGCTAAAAGATTCGGATCGATTTTCTCATCTTAAATTTAATCAACTATATAGTTGAATCGTTTACTGAAGGAAAAATATGAGCTCATCATCCCGTGCCAGCGGAACAGCCTCAAGTGATGGACAGCCCAGCGACTTGTGTCGGCATACAGCAAGAAGTTGCACTCGCAGACGCAACAGTGTTCTATCTACAAAATGTAGCTTCCACTGTCTTTTCACGCTGGGAGGATCTCAAAAGGGAGGGCAATAAACACGTAGAATCAATAATATTAGCAGGTGAACAGCTTCCCAAACTCAAGCCTAGGATTACTGCCTTAAAGGAAAGGTCTAATGAAATAGTTGCTTGTTCCGATGACTTTACAACTCTGATAGATACAACAAACGACCTGGTCGATGAAATTAATAAGATCAGCACAGTAATCATCCCCGCGATGCGGAAATTGGTCAGTCTGCTTTCAATTCAAGCTAACGAAATACAGTCATTGCAAAATCAAGCTCCGTCCAGATCAAACACCCCAGCCGACGATTCTGAAGAATCTTCTGTCCAGCAATAAAACCTACGTTAAGCTAGAATCACCAGCTCTCGCCCCAAAGACAATTTAAACCCTTTACCTGGAACTAAATATGAGCGCAGCAGCTGCAACCAGAAAACTAGAATTCAGTGGACAAGCCCAAAATGTAAGAGAGCTATTTGACCTAAAAAGCGTCAATGCCATCAATAATGGATCGCTTGCTAGAGCTGGAATGGCCCATTTTCTCGGAAATCAGTGTAGGAATCACTCAGATATAAGCCAAGAAATGCGAGCAACGATAAGATCGACAGGTGAAACGTTTTGGGATCTCAGCATAAGAGCTATTGAACTAGAGAAACAAATCAGTGAAATAGCCACTCGTGTTACAGCCTCTCAAACTTTCTCAAGCGTACCCAAGAACCTTGCTCGCACACTCAGTACGCGCAATGATTTGGTCAGAGAATATCGGGCAGCCAATGCAGTCTTATCGTCTCTCGTCGTGTTAACATTGCCATCAAAAGATTCCGAATGTGAAAGGCGATTCAGCACCCTGTCGAGCCAGCCGATACCCTGATGAAGTAATAGGATCATGATTTTATAGTATTTTAAATTTATTTTCTCAACACCTCCTCCGGAAGAGTTAAAAACGGTTTTTTAATAATTGTGTTAATTATCTCGCTGATTTATAATTAAGTCGTTTATAAATCAACTGAGGACAATATTATGACTTCTATCTCGTCTTCCATACCATCTCAGAATGCGCAAGCTCTTGATCTTGCGGGCTTACCCCAAAGCAAGCCGCTCACTATTTGGGAGGATTCATTCGGTACTAATGATCTTAGTCGTCCTATTTTTTCGCCTGACCTTATGGAAAAAATATTTATACTAGTAGCGGAAACTTTCCCTGGAAGAATAGCTCATAACACCCTCGCAAATATACGTGCAACATGCCGCATATGGAAAGGGTTTGTGACCAGAGTCATCACTCCGGCCATTTTTCGAAAAGCTGAAATGAAAGACCCTTCCGCTATGAATTTGGTTGGCCTCACCCTCATAAGCAAATGGATAGATCGTCCTAAAGCTCTTGAATATTTCACAGAGGCAGCTAAAATGGGATGTAAAGAAGCCGAAGCTAATCAGCAGCGTGTTTTCCAGCAAAACAGAGCTGCTCTGTCGTGGCTCGATCAGAATAGCTGGGGTTCGGCTGGGGTTGAAAATTTATCTCCCACTAATGGAACACTCTACACCTTTGGACTTCTATAAGTTCGTTGAAGCTCTCTGAGAAAGAGAGTTTCGTCTAAAAACTCACCGACGTCTGAGGAGTAGGGTAAAGGTAGGCTGTTCGCTCAGGCAGAAAGTAACATGCTGCAAGAGCTTTATTGCCCCTTCCACTCTGTTCACTATATGACACTGTTCAATATTTATTGAATAGCTAACGATCGCGGTAGCGGTCGAACTCTGGACAGCCCCGCGTTCCGGGGTTTCTGAGAGACGAGCCCCCGACAGGGGCGAAACAACTTTTACCACGATCGCAATTTTATAGTTGTTTAAGCAAAAAGATAAGGAGTACAAATGAATGGGCACATGAGTAATCCCAAACCGCTTTCCGCATTCCGCTGAGCACAGTCAGCAACACAATCGGCATATTCCGTTCCTCCAGCTAGAGCTCCAGGAATATTTGCTATGGCAAACAAGAGAAAAACAGGCAAAGCAATAGATTTGACCATAACCATAACATTATGCAGCTTCATCGAGCTTCTTTCTCTTAAGCTCGGTACCATCAGTGGAGGTAGCGTTTCACTTTGACCATTAATTTTCATTTTCTTCTCCTTTTGAATTTTAAGCCCCTTTTTAGCCTTCTCTGATCCTAGTCGCCAAATTTACCGGTAGCAGCAGCAATAATCGTACCAATAACAGCTCCCGTTCCTGCTCCCATAAGAGCGGTAATCGGAGCAGCGGGCCCTCCCAAAGCTCCCCCTATCAGTGCACCCAACGTACATCCTGTACTTACCAAAGAAGGAGCAGCCTGTATGCTACCAGCCGCTACCACACCTGCAACCTGCGCTGTCTTACCAAGAGCATCTACTGCTCCAGGAGCCAAGCCCTGATATTGCGCCACAGCCTTAGCAGCACCTTCTGCTGCGTTACCAATCAAACTTGATGACATCTCAAACCTCCATTTTGATCATGACTTTCTTAAACTCATGATGTATATCGCGGAAAGGGAGAAAATTAACACGAACTTTATTTATCTTCAATCTATATCGAAAGGCTGTTACACCAAAGTTAAAATGTCACCCCTAGACAGGAAGAGGCACACTTTGGAGAATGTGACGATGAGTATCAAGGAAGCCAATCGCCTCAACGTTATGAATCAAGTTGTTTAACCTCTCTCGCCTAAAGGAGATAGAAGTTTAAACCGCTGGGTCGAAAACGCCACGACCCTGGATTGGTCTAAACTCGAAACACAAGATCCCTTTGGCTACCTCAAAAGACTTCATTTTGAAAGGACAGTGGAAAAGTTAATTCGAGAAAAACAGCTATCTACGCCTGAGGAGTAGGGTAAAGGTTGGCTGTTCGCTGAGACTGGACGAGTCATATTGAATAGGACCGGGATAGCGATAGTCATCCTCCATCGCCCACCTCCCTCGCTGATAGTCAAAATAGATAAAGGGCTCCTCGTGGATATCCACGAGGGTCTTTTTTATCACCGGCCTCTTATCCATACTCATAAGCATCGTTATCGGAATACCCCCTGTTTTCCAATCCGCGATGTGGCAGCCCAAATGGTGCACCACGGCCATGTAACCGGTATAACCACCTTGGATAAGTAGCGCCGCCGTATGACCCAGCGCATAGCAGTAGGAGGCATCAAAATTGGAAGGAAAGCCGGAACGACCCTCATATCCAAAGAAGTGACTGAGAGCGGTAAATTGTCCTTTGTAATCCTTTTTTTGCTTCAGCTTCGCTTTCACCGCATGGATCAATAGCTGCTCGGTCGCAATATGGGAGAGTTTGACATTGCCGTGATGGTCTCTATCTGAGAGAAGTTGCTGCTGGATCTGGAGGGGTAAAAAATCAAATGCGGCTCGGCTTTTCTCGGAAAGATGTGTAGCGATCTCGTTTTCTGGATATTTTGCGAGTAATGGATTAAGTTCTTCTATCAGTTTCACCATTTTGGGGATAAACTCAATCAGCCCTTCAGGAATCAACACCACTCCATACTCTTTTCCCTGCTGAGATCTTTCGTAGACCATCTCAGCAAGCTCTTCTGCTATCTGTGCGAGATCTTTCCCCTCTGCGATGATCTCTTCGCAGATGAGCGCCATATTGGGGTGGGTCTGGAGGGCACACTCGAGGGTGATATGCGAGGCTGAACGGCCCATCAGCTTGATGAAGTGGTAGTACTTTTTGGAGGAGATCGCATCTCTGGCAATGTTGCCGATCAACTCTGAGTAGATCTTGCACGCGGTATCAAAGCCAAATGAGACCTCCAACATCCCATCTTGGAGATCTCCATCAATCGTTTTGGGGATACCGACCACTCTGGTTTGACTTCCGTGATTTAAGAGATATTCTGCAAGGACGGCACAGTAGGCGTTGGATCCCTCTCCACCAATAATTACGAGTCCATCCAATTTGAGATTTTGGATCACCTTCAACGAGCAGGCGAGCTGCTCATCGGTTTTGACCTTGGTTCTGCCAGAGCCTAAAAGATCAAACCCTCCCGTATTACGATAATCAGCGAGAATCTCCGCAGTCAGTTCGACGTGCTTATTGTCGACAATCCCAATAGGGCCACCCAAAAAACCGAAGAGACGAGAGTCTGAATGAAGTTTTTTCAGTGCATCAAAGAGGCCGGTGATCACATTGTGGCCACCGGGCGCCTGTCCACCAGAGAGCATGACTCCGATGCGTAGAGGAGCCAACTTGCCCGGAAGAGGCCCCTTGGTACAACTGACAATTTTGCGACCGAAAGTATGGGGAAAAAATTTCTGGATCTCCTCCTCGTCAGCGACAGAAGTGGTCACTGAGCCCTCTTCGATAGAGCAGTGAGTTAGATCTAACAACAGCTCAGGCAGCGGCGGATTATACTTGAGACGATCGGCCTCTAAAGGCGTCTTGAGTTTCTTCATGCTAAATATTGTTTAGAGAAAAAACTATTAATCGTCAAACTGACTTCGTAACCTTAGCCTGACCTTCAAGTTGCAGGGTAAGGGTCAATTGATCAGCAATTGATTCGGGACTAAACTGAATCGGGCCAGGATAACGATAGTGATCTTCGATCGCCCACTTTTCTCTTTGAGAAGCAAAGCGAGCAAAGGGCTCTCCCTCCAGATCGACCAAAGAAATTTGGATCACGGGCGTTAGCCGTCCTTTCCGCTCCTCCATCTTCATCAACATGGTAATAGGAATCCCTCCAGCTTCCCACTCCTGCACAGGCTGAGCGAGATTGGTCACCGAGGTCATGTAGCCGGTCATCCCAGAATTAACCAAAACGACAGCCACATTGCCTAAAGCGTAGGCATAAGTAGCATCAAAGTTGGATGGAAAGCCTGAACGACCCTCATAACCAAAGAAGTGCTTTAGAGCTCTGAATTTACCTTTGTAATCAACTCTTTGCTGAAGCTTCTCTTTGACAGCGTGGATCAAGAGCCTCTCCGTCTCAATATGGGAAACCTGAACATTGCCGTGGGGATCCCGATCCAGCAGCAGCTGCTTTTGGATTGCCTCAGGCAAGAAATAAAACGTAGTTTTGGCCGCTCGTGAGAGCTGGTTGGCCACACTCTCAGTTGCCTCCTTGGCGAGCAAGAAGTTGAGCTCTTTCATCAGCTGTTTCATCTCAGGGACAAATCCGATCAACCCCTCAGGGATCAGCACAATACCATAATCTTTCCCTGCAGCCGAACGGGTCGCAATCACATCGGCTATTTCATTTGAGATCTGTTCGAAAGTCATCTTCTTCGCAGCCACCTCCTCCCCAATCAGCGTAATATTAGGGTGGGTCTGCAACGCACACTCCAAAGCAATATGGGAGGCCGAGCGACCCATGAGTCTGATAAAATGATAGTACTTTTTAGCCGAAAAGGCATCTCGAGCAATATTGCCAATCATCTCAGAGTAGGTCTTAGCAGCGGTATCAAATCCAAACGAAATCTCAATCTTATGATTTTTCAAATCACCATCGATGGTCTTGGGCACCCCGATCACTTTGGTTTGGCACCCATTGGAGAGAAAATGCTCTGCCAAGACCGCGGTATTGGTATTAGAGTCATCCCCACCGATATTGACCAGGCCATCCAAATTCAGAAATTGAACAATCTCCATGCATGCGGTGAGCTGCTGGTCGGTTTCAATCTTCGCACGTCCCGATCCTATCAGGTCAAAGCCACCCATGTTGCGGTAGTTGGCTAGCAACTCTTGGGTGAGCTGCACATACTTTTTCTCAACGATTCCGCTGGGTCCTCCGACAAAACCGAAGAGTTGGCTATCTGGATGAAGTTTCTGCATCGCATCATAGAGACCGGTAATCACATTGTGTCCACCTGCTGCCTGTCCACCGGAGAGGACCACCCCGATTCGCAGAGGATGGTGGCTTGCAGCGGAGGCGCCCTGCTCAAAGTTGACGGCCGGCCTGCCAAAAGTGTTTGGGAAATGACCTTGTAACATCTCAACATCACCCGCTGCACTGGTGGGGCCGCCTTCTGTGAGATAGATATTGGAAATATCTGAAAGGATCTGTGGTAGCGGAGGTTGGAAATTTAGTCGATCTTGTTCTAAAGGACTTCTCTCTTCACCCATCGTCAAAACTCCTATTTTGAAGGCTACCTTATCCAATTTCTCCAAAGATTCAAACCTTATTAATGACCTCATTTTGAACAACTAGTTGAGAATAAGTCGCCTGCACTTACACTGGCTCAAGATTAAAATTTATTTTATAATGTATGTAGGGAGATATGTTGTGCCTATAGACCCGATCAGAAAGAAAAACTTTCAGTTGTTCGATAGCCTTAAAGGAGGTGAGCGTCTAGGAGTAGATGAACAGGGTCGCCTTTACGTACGTAAAGATGATTCATCTCTAACCTCACTATTTAATAAGCACATCACCGCTGATCAGCAGCATCTAAAAGATGTAGCCCTGGATTATGTAACGCGAGTTTTTAGTCAAAAAAAGTTTCGGTCTATTGATACCGAATCAAAAAACTATCGACAACTCATGTCTAAGCTCAACTCCCTGGGACTGTTTTCAAAAAGTGACAAACAATCGGTTGCCTTCCTTTTTTATAACCGAAGATATCGAGACCTGGTAGTTAGTGGAATAGATGAAGCTGTTGCTGAATCGATCGTTACAATTGAGATGAGCATCGACTCTTATATCTCAATGGCCTACAAGGTCAAAACTCGCCCTACGCCCACAAATGGAGGAATGAGTGGTTCCTATTTTATTCGTGACCGTGAAGGAAAAAAGATCGCTGTTTTTAAGCCCCAAGATGAAGATAGCTTCATGCCCAATGCACCTATGCCGGAGCACCGGAGAACCTACGACCCAACCGCCCCAGAAAGGCATCAACGCCGCGGTCAGCCGCAAGGGATAGCCTGGTTAAAAGAGGTGGCAGCATGGGAGATAGATAAGGGTCAATTTGCCAACGTACCCTTCACCACTGAGATTACCGTCCCCTTTCCTACTCAGGGTTCAGGTTCCAGACCCGTCTACAAGAGAGGTTCATTGCAGATGTTTGTTGCAGGAAAGGGAGCACATGAACTAACAGATGCCGAAAAGGATGCTATACCAGCTCAGCAAATTCAGAAGATGGCTGCTTTTGATCTTCTGATTGGGAATGGAGATCGCCATGAAGGCAATTTCATGTGGGATGAAGCTTCGCAGACACTATCTTTAATCGATCACGGTTTGACTTTCCTCGATAGTTTGGATTGGAAAGAGGGATGGAAATTCTCAGAGGGGAGGTTTGAGTGGTCTACTTACCCCCAAGCGCGTGACATTGTCAATCCTGAGGTAAAAGCATGGATTTTAGAATATGACCTTGACGCCAAATGCCAAATCTTAAAAAAACTTGGCATCTCAGAGCGCTCCATTCGAGAACATCGTTTAAGAGTACTTTTTACACAAGAGGGAGTACGACGAGGAATAACACTGGCTATGTTAGCTTCATGCTGCATGCCAACCAAAACACAAAGATCCTGGCTCGATACGCTAGTCCATTCTACCCATGAAGAAACGAGCGATGAAGAAAAATTCTATGTGGTATATCAAAAAAAAGCGGAAGAATTTTTCTCTAAAGTCCTAGAGCAAATGCAAAATCCATAGGAAAGAAAATGACATCGAACAACATCAATGAAAGCGCTCACATTCAGCTCGTCTACAAGCCAGATGAGCGTGTGATTGTGAAATTCCCCGAGGGTTTACGAGGAAGAGCAGTATTCGCAACAAGTTCTACTCGTCTTAAAGAAACCATGGACAAAATCGGCATTACCATTCCCCCTGCCCTCATTGATAAATATCCAGAGCTTTCACAAGATAAAAGGACCATCTATTTAGATGAACCCGGATTTGGACGAGCCTTTTACGAAATCTACTTCGAAGACACCATGCTCAAAGACAAATTTGTCTGGGAAAAAATCGACTAGAGCGTTTCTAGAAACCAAGAGACAGTCTGCTCTATCACCTCAGGGAGAATCGGCTCAAAGCCGATCACATGATCTGTGTTAGGACAGGTGATAAAAGTTGTGGGCGCTGAGGAGTCTTCGCGGACCTTTTGATAGGCTTTTTGGTGACTCAGCGAGAGAGTCTGGTCATTCTCTCCGTGGAAGTGGAGTAATGGCACCTCTGAAAGCTCTCTCAGCATTTCAGAAGCATTAAATTTAACAAACTCCGCTTTAAATTGAGAGTTAAGCTTTACTCCATGATAACTGCTCAAAATATTCTCAGGATTACCTAAGGCAAGAGCTGGATTATTTTTTAGAAAATCCTGAATCCATAGCTCCCCGCTAGCCACCGGAGCCCAAAGCGCCAATGATTTGATTTTTTTGTGGAGAGCAGCGGCTATCACACTGATGGCTCCACCAAAAGATGAGCCAAAGTAACCGATGCGATCGAACTTCTCTTTTTCGAGATAACGGGTCACAGCAAGAGCGTCAGAAACATAACGCTCTGCAGTAAGTTGATCATGTGAGCCTTCGCTGTCCCCTGCCCCTTGAAAATCAAATCTGAAAACGGCGACACCGGCCTTCGACAACGCTTCAGCCAGGTAGACCCAGCAACGGTTAGAGCCAATCTTGCTGCTGGCAAAGCCATGCATCACCACCACAACGGGTGGGTTTTCAACCTCGGGTCGGTGGAGCACGCCGAAAAGCTTATTTCCCTCGTTTTCGACAATGACCCACTCTCTGGTCTCCTTACCAATGGTCGCTTCCATGAAAATTCCTAATTTAACTTTTGAACTTAAATTTTAACATTTATTGGGGATAAAGTCGAGGATAAAGGGCGATTTTGAAGGGCCGCAAAAGAGATTAGCGGCAGTCGGACTCGACCCAGCTTCGCCAGCTAGCTGAAGCTAGCGCGCTCATACTAATGGAAGAAAATAAAGTTACAAAATCGGGTCGGATGGCGTGGCAGATTTGGGCTATCGTTTCGAAGCTTATATTTATAAATATGAGCAAGAAAGGATAGGCCGAAGATGACACGTTAGGCGGCTCGAGTTTGTAACTTTATTTTTTGCAATTAGTATCAGCCCAAAACTCCTTCAAAAGGCCAATCATGGCCTTTCTCCGTCGCAATGGGGATTATGATTCCATCTCGAAATAAGGCTCTGACTCAGGAAAGGTTAGCGGCAGTCGGACTCGAACCAACGACCCACGGATTATGATTCCGTTGCTCTAACCAACTGAGCTATGCCGCCAGGAATTGTCGGAATTAGCGGGAGTAGGATTCGAACCTACGACCTTTGGGTTATGAGCCCAACGAGCTAACCACTGCTCCATCCCGCGATATGTGAAGCAATTTATCAGGTGTGGGGATTTGAAGCAAGGCGCGAAATGATTTTTATGGTCCTCTCTACCGCTCCTGATGATTCCTGGACCAATCGATAGCCATTGGCTCCAAGTTTATGCCGCTTCTCACGGGAGTGAAGTAGCTCAGAAAGTGTTTGGGTAAGGGTCGCTCTGGTGACTTGAATGCCGGCCTGATAGCTTTGGATGAGATCAAGGAAATCGGGCTGGCTTTGCATATAGGGACCGTAGAGCACTGGCACGCCAAAGTAAGAGGGCTCCAAAATATTGTGTCCCCCAACTTTGGAGGTCAAACTCCCTCCAACAAAGGCAAGGGCTGAGTGGCGATAACAACTACGCAATACTCCCATCTTATCCACAAGGATTACCCGCTGACGTTCGGTAGGAGTAAGGAGATTATCTAATAATTTGCGGACCTCGGCAAATCGCTCGGGATGGCGGGGAACGAGAAGGATTTTGAGGTGGGGAAATTGTGGAAAGAGGGGTTTTAGTGCATTGAGAAGGAGTTTTTCCTCAGGATCATGGGTAGATCCAAGGGTAACCACGAGGTCGTCTTTTGTGAGAGGAAGATCCAGTGCTTTGTCCTCACTCAACCCATCGAGTTTGATGTTGCCGGTGACGGTGATCTTCTCCGCAGGAATACCTATCTCGGCAAATCGATCGGCATAGATCTTGCCTTGAAGTGAGAAGTGATCGATCGGTGAGAAGAGGTTGCGGGCAAATCGGGTAAAACGACAATAATTTTCGAAAGAGCGGTGTGAGAGCCTTCCATTCACTAGAACAATCTTTGCGCCGGCCTTTTTGGCAGCTCTTTGGAAGTGAAGCCAAAAGTCGGTCTCAACAAGGATAACTAGGTCGGGTTGCACTCTTTTGACAATGGGAGTGATGAGATAGGGAAGATCAAAAGGCAAGAAGAGGTGGTAGTCAGCCTCAGGTATGGCTCGCTTCCCCTCTTCGTGGCCAGTTGCCGTCACTGTGGTGAGCAAGATGAGTGGATTGGAGGGATCGTCTTTTAGTCGGCGGATCAGCGGAGCAACCGCTCGTGTCTCACCCAATGAGACGGCGTGGACCCAGATCAAAGGACGCTCTTTTTTGTCGATCTTGGGAAAGCCAAAGCCCAGCCTTTTGAAGAACTGTTTGCGGGACTTCTTTCTGAGATACGATCCTAAGGCAATCAGATAGATTCCAAGGTCGTAAAGCGCTCTCATGGACGAATGACTAGATTGAGGAGTTTGTTAGGAACGAAGATGACTTTGCGGATCTCGCCGGTGATATGCTTGGCGATCTGGGGATTCTCTTTGGCTAGGGCCAAAATCTTCTCTTGGGTTTGGTCTTTGGGGAGCTCAAATTGACCGCGAAGTTTGCCGTTGATCTGCACCACGTAGGTCACATTTTCAACAGTGAGATAGTTGGGATCAGCTACGGGCCAGGATGAATGTGCGACACTGCTCTTCTCTCCAAGATGGTGCCAGAGCTCCTCCGCAACATGGGGCGCAAAGGGAGCCAATACCTGGACAGCCATCTTGACCACGGTTTTGGGATAGTGAGGCAGCTTGATAAAGTCGTTGATAAACTCCATCATCTTGGCAATGGCTGTGTTAAATAGCAGTCTATCCAAGTCTTCGGTCACGCCTTGAACCAGTCGATGGACTAGTCTGAGGGCCTCTTCGTTGGACTCATCGCAGAGTTTGTCAGAAGTGGCCATCTCATAAAACCGATTGAGAAAACGACGGCAGCCACTGATTCCTGCGGGTGTCCAGACTTTCTCTTTTTCGATGGGTCCCATAAACATGGAGTAGAGACGCATGCTATCTGCCCCAGACTCCTGGAGGATATCATCGGGGTCCACACCGTTGAGTTTGGACTTGGACATCTTCTCGATCTGGCTGCGGAGCTCTTCTCCGGTCTCCCAGTGAAAGTACTTTCCCCCTCGCTCGATGACCTCTTCAGGGGCGACATAATGGCCACCGGCCTTTTGATAGGAGCGGCAGATAACCAGCCCTTGGTTGCACAGTTTTTGGAAGGGTTCGAGGGTTGAGACGAGACCGAGGTCGTAGAGCACTTTATGCCAAAAACGGGCATAGAGAAGATGGAGAACGGCATGTTCTGCGCCGCCGACATAGAGATCGACAGGCATCCAAAAGCTCTCTTTTTGGCCATCCCATGCCTTCTGGCTATTGCGAGGATCACAGAAGCGCAAGTAGTACCAACACGATCCGGCCCATTGGGGCATAGTATTGGTCTCTCGAAGGGCCTTCTTTCCAGTCTTTTCATCAATAATCTCCACCCAATCTCGTTCCTTGGCCAGAGGACTCTCTCCCGAATGGCTGGGGGTATACTCGGCCACTTCTGGAGGGATCAGTGGGAGTTCGCTCTCATCCAAAACACGTGTAGAGCCATCCTCAAAATGAAGGATAGGAAATGGCTCTCCCCAATATCTCTGGCGAGAGAAGAGCCAGTCACGCAACCGATAGTTGATCGCTCTTTTTCCCTGCTTGCTTCTCTCCAACCACTCGATGACTTTTTGCTGTCCCTCTTTCGAGGTCAGTCCATCGATGGAGAGCAGATCAGAGTGGCTGTTGATACAGATCCCTTCGCCAGACCAGCAGGCTCCGCTTTCGACCTTTTCAGATTTGGGTGGCTGGGTGACTGGGATGATGGGGAGATCAAATTTCTTGGCAAACTCATAGTCCCGCTCATCATGAGCAGGCACCGCCATAATCGCTCCGGTGCCATAACCCATCAGCACGTAGTCTGCGATCCAGATGGGGATCTGCTTGCCGGTGACGGGATTAATCGCATAGCCGCCAGTAAAAACTCCGCTTTTAGTTTTGGCTAATTCCGTGCGCTCCAGATCACTCTTGGCCGCACACTCCCTCTGATAGTGGTGAAGAGCCTCGTGCTGCCCTGGAGTTGTAACCTTTGCCACCAACGGATGTTCTGGAGAAAGGACCATGTAGGTGGCCCCAAAAAGGGTGTCAGGTCGAGTGGTGAAGACGGTGATTTTCTCTTTTTGACCTTCGACCGAAAAGTCTATGTGAGCCCCTTCGCTCCTTCCAATCCAGTTGATCTGGAGTTTTTTCAAACTCTCTGGCCAATCCACCAGTTTCAAATCATCGAGCAGCCGATCGGCATAGTCGGTGATCTTGAGAATCCACTGTCGAAGGGGCCGCCTCTCGATAGGATGACCTCCCTCTTTGGCAAACCCTCCCTCAACCTCTTCATTGGCCAGCACTGTCCCGAGCGCCGGACACCAGTTGACCAGAAGTTCCGCTTGATAGGCCAATCCCCTCTCATAGAGCTTGGTGAAGATCCACTGCGTCCACTTGTAATAGTCCGGCTCGCAAGTGGTGATCTCGCGATCCCAGTCGTAGGCATAGCCGACAGAGTCTAGTTGCTTGCGGAAGTTTTTGATGTTGGTGTGGGTGGTGATCGCCGGGTGAGTCCCCGTCCGAATCGCATATTGCTCGGCGGGCAGACCGAAACTATCCCATCCCATCGGATGGAGAACGGTAAAACCCCGCTGCCACTTGTATCTGGCAATGATATCGGTGGCGGTATAACCCATCAAATGGCCGACATGCAGCCCTGCCCCGGAGGGGTAGGGAAACATGTCGAGAACATAGTATTTGGGTTTGGAAGAATCCTCGGTGGCTTTGAAAGTCTTATGGTCGTCCCAAAACTTCTGCCACTTAGGCTCGATCTCCCGATGGTCGTACTTCATAGGGAGGAAAGAGTATCAAACGGAGAGTTAAAAGGCAAAAAGCTCTACTTTTATTAGACCTCTTCCTTACCCGGTTTCCTTTTAGCTCTACGCACTAGGCCTGTCCATATTTCATCATTCAATATGAGGGTGTTTCTCTTGAACATATTTCCTAGTCGTTTCGCACTTGTCATAGCATCAAGTTTTTTAATGATAAACTTATCAAGAGGAGTAAGAACTTCGGCTCTTCGTACAACTGCTTGTATCCGAAGATCAATCAAAGCAGTCAAAACTGAGTCATCAGGTTTTCTCACCTTTCCATGCATATCCCAAAATTTTTCCCATGCCTTTTCACCCATCACTGGAAGCATCTGAGAGGCTAATCGTGCTGGGATGATTTCGAACAGATCCCTTTCTGAAATGCCGCGTAAAATCGCTTTAATAGCATCCGGAGATAGTTGAACCGTGCCATCCTGGAAAACTTTTCCTAAAATCACTGTGAGCTTTTCTTTGTAGTCCGTTAGATGCAAAATAAAAGCTGCTAACTCCTCTCCTCTGCGAGTCATTTCCGCCCCTTCATCTGGTTCAGCATCAAGCGCTTTACAAATCCCTTGCAACATAGAGTCGTCAAGCGCTCTCACTTCCGCAATGCTTTTGCCTTTGACGTAAGTCTCGATCAATGACCGATGCGCAGCCAGCTGTTCAACATTCCCTGTACCATCGGTAAGCCAATCGTCAACAATTTCTTGAGTGACAGCGGCTGCTGGAATAGCTGGTGCTGGTGCTGGTGCTGGTGCTGGTGCTGGTGCTGGTGCTGCGGCAGCTGGCGAAGAAGCTCCTTCTTCAGCTTGAAGCTCCTTCATTTTGCGGCGGTGGACAACAACAAGCACTCCGGTAATAGCTAGAGCAACCACCGCACTAACAGAGACCAAAATGATTCCTGAGACTAACGCGGGCGTTGCTAGAAGCAGATAGAGCCCGGCGGCTACGCCTATGGCTCCCAGAGCAGCGATCGCAACTAGAGTGATGGTTCGCTGACGTTGAGCTTTTTGTATGTCTACTTGTGGGGCGGCGTCTGGAGAGCCCGCTACCCCTGTTACTGCTCTAGGCATGATTTTACCTCAAATTATTAGTTCTTTTGTAAGTGCATGACAATAATACCATATTTACATTAATTTTAAATAAAGAAAACGCGAAAGCTGTGTAAAGTTATTTTTTTAATGAATAGGGTAAATCTTTAGTTCTGGTATGATTCCCTCTATGAATGAAAAAGAACCACCGATTGCTACGGGTGTAATTCGAGTCCATCGTCGCGGATTTGGTTTCGTCTCCACAGAGGAGTATCCCCAAGATGTTTTTGTCCCCAAGCCGTATATCAATGGTGCCGTAGATGGGGACACGGTGGATGTAGAGATTAATACTGAGGCTGTCTCGGAAAAGGGGCCCGAAGGGAAGGTTTTAGCCGTGGTGCGGCGAGGGCGCTCTCATGTGGCTGGAACGATAGTTGAACTAGCAAAACGTGGGGCTGCTGCCTATGCCTACGTGCCTCTCCTGGGCACTGATAGCCTGATGAAGATCCGTCCATGTGAGGAGCGAAAGTTCCAGATTGGGGACAGGCTTGTGATTCACGTTCTGGAGTGGGGCTCTCAGCGGAAAGAGAGCGCTGGTGAAATGTCCCAATATATCGGTCATATCTCGGACCCTTCTCTGGACACGATTGCCGCTGTGGAGGAGTATGAGCTCTCTGACGCTTTCCCGCGAGCCGTAGTCAACGAGGCGAAGGTTTTTGGGGAAGAGGTCTCAGAGAAAGACAAGGAGAGCCGAGAAGACCTGCGCCATCTCGAGACCTTCACAATCGACCCTGAAACAGCCAAGGATTTTGATGACGCTCTCTCCCTCTCACAGGATAAAAAGGGCAACTACCATCTAGCCATCCACATTGCCGATGTCTCGCACTATGTCCGCCCAGGCTCTAGGTTGGACTCAGAGGCTCGCGCTCGGTGCAACTCAGTCTACTTCCCGGGATCTGTCCTTCCGATGCTCCCATTTGAGCTCTCAAACAACCTCTGCAGCCTCAAACCGAAGGTCGATAGGCTGTCGGTTTCTGTTCTAGTCAATCTCGATGAGAAGGGTTCTGTTTTGAACTATCGGATCGTAAAAAGTGTGATCAATAGTGCGAAGCGGTTCTCTTATGGAGAGGCCAAAGAGGTGCTCGATGGAGTGAAGAAGAGCAAGCATGCGAAGACGCTAAAGTTGATGGTCGAGCTCTGCCACAGGTTGAAAGAAAAGCGGTACGAGCGTGGAAGTATCGAATTTTCCCTGCCTGCGATCCAACTGCATGTGAATAAAAAGGGCGACCCTGAAAAGGTAGAGTTTGTCGAGTATGACATTACCCACCAGTTGGTTGAAGAGTTTATGCTCATGGCCAACGAGACCGTGGCGACCCATCTGGCCAAAGCGGAAAAGCCTCTGACCTACCGTGTCCATGCAGAGCCAACTGAGCCCAACATGAAAGAGTTTGCTACGCTAGCCAATGCGTATGGATTCAATCTCCCAGAAGCACCCTCAACTCGAGAGCTGCAGGAACTTTTCGATGAAGCAAGAGAGAGCGCCGTGGGGCAGTTTCTCGCCACCAGCTTTATCAAGAGCATGCGACTTGCTATCTACTCGACGCAAAATATCGGTCACTATGGGCTGGGCTTGGAGTACTATACACATTTTACCAGTCCGATCCGGCGCTACATCGATCTAGTCGTCCACCGGGCTCTCTTTGACGAGAGCTCTCCCGATGAAGATTTTGAGGAGATCGCGCTTCAGTGCTCAGAGAGGGAGAGACTCTCCGCCAAAGCTGAGAACTCGGTGATTCTGCTCAAGAAGCTGCGGCTTCTGGATCAGTCACAAAAAGATGATCCCTACCGCAAATATGATGCGATCATCACTCAAGTGAAGCCGGTAGGTTTTGCCTTCGAAGTCGAGGAGCTGATGATTGAAGGGTTTTTCCCGGTCAGCAGACTCTCCGAGGACTATTTTGTCTACGAAGATCTACGCCTCATAGGGACACGTACTGAACAGAGCTACCGCTGCGGTGATCGGATCAAAGTCGCGGTCGAAGCGCTCGATTTCATCACCAAAGAGGCCTTTTGGACGCTCATTACTTCGAATCGCAAAAAGAGAAGGCGAAGATAACCCCCTTATGTTAAAAGAATGGTGATATGAAAAAATATTTTGTCACAGGACTAGTTATCCTGCTTCCTCTGGCGATCACCCTTGGGATTGCCGTCTTTATCGTCAATTTCCTCACTCGACCCTTTGTGGGTTTTATCGAGCAGTTTCTTGTCATCTATCCGTGGTATGCCAAGTATCAAGGCCCGATCCACTTCTTCTTGCAGATTTTCCTCCTCATCGGCCTCTTTCTTTTCACAGCTCTCTTAGGCTTTTTGGCCCGGATGATCGTCTTCCGATCGGTCTTGAATCTCTACGATTTTATCATGCATCGCATTCCGATCATCAAGACGGTCTACAAAGCTACCCAGCAGGTGTTGAAAACGATCTTCGGCTCCTCCTCTCGCACTTTCAAGCAGGTGGTGATGGTCCCTTTCCCCGTCAAGGGAGCCTATGCGATAGGGCTGGTCAGCAGCCCCGCCCCAAAGCTGTGCGAAACAACAGTCAACAAGAAGCTGATCTCGGTCTTTGTTCCCACTACGCCAAACCCTACCTCAGGCTATCTGATGATGTATCAAGAGGAAGAGGTGGTCTATCTCGACATGAAGATTGAAGATGCTTTCAAATATATCATTTCATGCGGCGTCATCTCAGCAAATGAGCCCCCTCTGCCAGACGAGATGGAATAACAGTTGTCTGATTTTAGCTATAATTGTATATTGTTGGGCCTCAATAGGAGTATATTAAGATGACACGCACCAGCAAACAACAAGAAAGGCGGGCCCGCTGCCCAAGGAAGCGCAAAGCCCCTTCCCCTAAAACAGGCCCTCTTAAAGACAATCTCCCCAAAGGTTTTAAGCCTCACGAAAATGCTGTCCCAGAAGGGGCAATGGCGTTTATTCCAAAAATAAAATAAAAGAAGAATTATGTCTCAACATCCTAGTTACGGAAAGTCCAATAAAGGCGGCGCTAAGAGAAACGTGCTGAAGCGGTTCGAGAGAATTGATGTACTCAAAAAACTCGGACGCTGGAGCAAGGAAAAGAACAAGCGCGTCACTGGACTTCCGAAGACACCATCCATTAGTCAGTGAACGTATTGGTTTTCGATCGCCAAAATGACCTGGCGATCGACACAAAATCAGTTGAGCCTGTTGTTGAACAAGTATTAGCACTAGAGAAAGTGACATCTGATGAGGTTTCGGTCTATTTTGTTTCTACTGAGGAGATCTGTCGCCTCCACGAAAAATTTTTCGATGACCCTTCCCCCACCGACTGCATCTCATTCCCTATGGATCTAAAAGAAGATAAAGGTGACCACCATATTCTTGGCGAAGTCTTTGTCTGCCCACGGACAGCTCTCGACTACGTTGGTGGATCTGAGGGCGAGGTCTACCACGAAACCACTCTCTATCTCGTACATGGATTGCTCCATCTGATGGGTTACGATGATGTTGATAACGTAGAAGAAATGCGAGCAGCAGAAAAATCCCATCTAAAAAATCTCATTCAATCGGGGTGTCTGCTAACAAACTCCTAGTAATAAAATTTTTTCAGTTTTATCTTGATGTTTACTATGTATATTCTCTTTCTAGTACTTTTCCTACTTGGAACCTTTTTTCTCTCCACAACAACGCACTGTTTGTCAAGGCTTGGGGAGACCCTTACTCTTGAGCAAATCAAGGAGCATCCAGGCCGGTTCTTCTACTATCCTCTCCATCAGGCTTTTTTTAGAAAGCGGAACTTTGAGCTTCTGATCTTCACATCATCCATTGGAGAGAATCTGGCGCGGCTGGGGTATGCTGCTTTCGCGGTTTTACTTCTTATTTCAACACAAACACTCTCCCTAGCCATTGTTCTGCTGATTATTTTTCTTTTGGTAATCCTGCTCTTGGGAGACTGCCTGCCCCGCTTTTTGTCGATCCGATCGCCTGAAAAAGCTCTGGCCTTCTCACTTCCCATCAGCTCTTTTTTGCTCTGTCTTTCACTCCCCTTCTCAGCTATCTTCTTGATTTTTACGGGCAAGGGTAAAGATGAGAAGAAAGGCGACCCTCTAGAAGAGATGAGAGAGACCGTCGTTGAGATTTTGCAAGCCTCTGAGGCCAAAGGGAAACTCGATATAAGCGATAAGAAGTTGCTCGCCTCGGTGATCGAGTTCAAAGATCGCATTGTTAGGGAGGTGATGATTCCGAGAGTAGATCTCTTCTGTCTACCGGTCACTGCCACCATTCGTGAGGCCGCCAGTCAACTGACCGCAGAAGGATATAGTCGTATCCCCGTCTACCGTGAATCGCTAGACAATATCGTCGGCATCTTGATGTTCAAAGACATCCTGGAGCTCTACATGGAGTGTGAGAGCGGAAAGAAGGAGTCCTCGCTTTTGGATAGTTCTGTGGAGACCATCGCTATAAATGTCTTCTACACCCCGGAAACAAAAAAAGTCTCTCACCTGCTCCAAGAGTTTCGCACAAAGAAAATGCATATGGCGATTGTTGTGGATGAATATGGAGGAACGGAAGGGGTCGTCACTATCGAAGATATTCTCGAAGAGATCGTCGGCGAGATCGCCGACGAGTATGATGTGGGCGACGAGACTCTTTTCACTGCACAACCCGGTTCTGGCAACTGGATTGTCGATGCTCGGATGAGCATCTTTGATGCAGAAGACACCCTTGGGATTCATATTCCTCAAGAGGGCGATTACGATACCATCGGAGGTTATATCTACCACAAAGCGGGGGCTATTCCACCAAAGGGCTATCTCTTGCCTCATGAGGAGTTTGACCTGGAAATCTTGAGCTCCTCTGAACGTAGTATCGAAAAAGTACGAGTTTCTCCTAAACATCCCAAAAAGGTTCCATGAATCCATCCATGAGTTTCGGTATTCTTATCGGTTTTTTGGGTGGAGTTGCGCTCTTTTGGGTAATTCACAAGATCAAAACCGGTGGCTTCCACAACCTCGCCGAGCAGATTCTTCACAAAGCCGAGATCGAGATCAAAGAGAGAGAATTTGAAGGGAAGCAGAAGCTGGGAAAACTCAACGACAAGAATCAACAGAAACTCCAGCTCGAAAAAGAGCGACTGATTGAACGAGAGGATAAGCTAGAAGCTCGCTCACAGCTCGTTGAAAAGAGAGTCTCTGAAATCAACAAAAAACAGCAGCAACTCGACGTTTTTAGGAAACAGACCGAAAAAGAGCAAGAGGAAGTCGCCTCGCTTCAAGAAAAGGTGATCTCTGAGCTAGAGAAAATCAGCGAAATGACAGCTGATGAGGCTAAAAAGGTCTTGCTCGCTTCGCTTGAAGATGAACTGGCTCAAACGACCGCCAAAATGACTCACAGGATGAAGAGCGAGCTTGAGCAGAATGTGACAAAGGAAGCGGCCTCTATCCTTGCCACTGCCATCAACCGAATGGCTCTCCCCTGCGTCTCTGAGACAGCAATCACCACCCTCTCCCTGCCCAATGCTGATATGAAGGGGCGCATCATCGGACGTGAGGGGAGGAATATTCGTGCTCTAGAAGAGGCTACCGGGGTCAATATCGTGATCGATGATACGCCCAACGCCGTGGTAATCTCAGGTTTTGATCCTGTACGCAAACATATCGCCAAGGCCGCCCTCTCCGAGCTTATTCAAGATGGCCGCATCCATCCCACCCGCATCGAAGAGGCTGTGATCAAGGCGACCGCAGCAGTCGAAAAGGAGATTGTAGAGCTCGGCCGAAGCGCTGGCGCAGAGGTTGGAGTTTTAAATCTGGCCCCTGAGCTGATCACTCTACTCGGGAAGCTCCACTTTCGTTACAGCTATGGACAGAATGGCCTTCAGCACTCCATTGAGGTGGGCCTCATCATGGGATCGATCGCAGCAGAGCTGCAACTCGATATCGCCCTAGCAAAAAGGATGGGGCTACTCCATGATATTGGGAAGAGTCTCTCAAACGAAGTGGAAGGATCACATGCTATAGTGGGCTACGAGATGGCCATGAAATATGGAGAGAGTGAGGATGTCGCGACTGGGATCGGCTGCCACCACGATGAGATGGCCCCAACAACGATAGAAGCGAGTCTTGTGAGCGCAGCAGACGCTATCTCCGGCGGAAGGCCGGGCGCCCGCAATGAGGATGTCGAGAAATATCTCCGCCGGATCCGCAAACTCGAAGAGATATCTTGTCAGTATGAAGGAGTGGAAAAAGCCTATGCCATGCAGGCAGGCCGCGAGATCCGCGTCATCGTGGCTGCCGATAAGTTAAACGACGCTCAAACGATGAATCTCGCGAGAAAGCTGGCTTACAAAATTGAAGATGAACTGACCTATCCGGGCAAAATCAAAGTGACGGTCATACGAGAAAAAAGAGCCGTAGAATATGCCACTTGACAAGTAGCAAGGCGAAAGTTATTTTGAAGAAAAAGGTGTCCATTTAGAGGGTTTCCCATATGGATACAAAAAAAGGATGGTCTCGTGAAAGTAGTTGAAGAAAAGAAAGGAAGCGTCACTCTCTTCTTACTTGAGGGTAGGCTCGACAGTAACACCTCAGGCGAGGTGGAGAAAAAGATCGTCGATTCTATCGCTGAAGGGGTCAAAGATATCGTCCTGGACTTCTCGCAACTCGAATATATCTCAAGCGCTGGCATCCGCGTTCTCGTTCACTGCCACAAAGAGCTCGAGAAGAAAAATGGCCACATCTACCTAGCGGCCGTCCCCAAGCCTGTGGAAAATATTTTATATATCACCGGTTTTCTCCCCTATTTCAAAGTCTTTGACACCCCAGCTCTAGCTGTTGAATCTCTCAGCAAATAGAATGGAGTTTGAGTAAAAAGGCTCTTCTTTATATGATTGTTTTTTTCTGAATTCATTCATGTGATCTATTATGCGCCGCTCGATTTGTTATAGCGAACCCCAAATGGCTCGTGCCGGAGATATCTCTACCTGGACATTTCATTATACTACCTCAGTGGCTCTCACCAAAGGCGCCAAGCTTAAGTTTGATCTGCAAAGCTTTGGCCGCGATATCGACTGGGAACCCCCCGAGGTCGATCTCAGTGAGGAAGCCAATGTAATCTACGGCTTGATGGAAAAGGGCGAGGTCATCGAAGCCGAGGAGGTAGAGGCACCTGAGAGCTTTATCCCGCAATATGAATTCACTCTACCCACGCCCATCAAAGTCGGAGGCAAATTTACCGTCATTCTGGGAGCTCCTCCCAAATCGCGCTCAAAAAATTCCGAAGAGAGTGGCAATCGATGCCAGCTCACCCTCCAAAGACGCCGCCCCTTTCTTCTCTATATCGACCCCAAGGGCAAAGGCAACTATGAAGAGCCCGAGACCTTTTCGATGGATGTTCGAGGGAATAACCTCCATACCATCAAGATCTTGACCCCATCTTTTGTCTCCAAAAACAAACGGTTTGACATCACCGTTCGTTTTGAAGATGAATATGGCAACCTCACCAACTTTGCCCCAGAAGATACTCTGATAGAGCTCTCTTACGAACATCTTCGGGAGAATCTCAACTGGAAACTCTTCGTTCCCGAAACCGGTTTCGTCACTCTCCCCAACCTCTATTTCAACGAAGCGGGGATCTACAGAATCCAGCTGCGTAATCTCAAGACGCAGGACTCCTATATCTCTGCACCTATCAAGTGCTTTCAGGAGAGCAGCCAAAACCTCTGCTGGGGGCTGTTGCATGGCGAATCTGAAAGAGTTGACTCCACGGAAAATATCGAAAGCTGCATGCGCCACTTCAGAGATGATAAAACCTATAACTTCTTTGCCACCTCATGCTTCGACAGCATTGCAGAGACGTCCAATGAGATCTGGAAGCAGATCTCCCAAAACATCCAAGAGTTTAATGAAGAAGATCGATTTGTTGCCCTACTGGGCCTTCAATATCAAGGCGAACCCTCCAAGGAAGGAATTAGGCAGCTCATCTACGCCAAAGATAACAAACCGCTTTTGAGACAGAAAGAGACCAAAAGCTCCTGCCTTGCCAAAATCTACAAAACCAACTCTCCAAAAGATCTCCTCTCCATCCCGACATTCACTATGGGCAAAGGATTCCAATTTGACTTCAAGGAGTACAATCCGGAGTTCGAGCGGGTCGTTGAGATTTACAATGCTTGGGGCTGTTCTGAAAGAC
>JAAKFT010000050.1 GCA_011064935.1 Chlamydiota bacterium
CTCAACAATTCTTATCTTCTCTTCACCCCGCGTTCCAGCGAAGGCCTTCGGCCAACGCTTTCACACGGGGCTGATTAGAGTTTGATCGCTACCGCGATCCCCCCCAAAACCTTTTCACCCCAAAATACGTGCCCGATCCCGCGTGCGTGCCCAAATTTGCAATCTATTTCCCTTGTGATTACCCTCCTAGGCTTAATCCAACCTATGAGGTTTTTATGTCGTTTGATGTTATTTCGAATAGTACGTTTGGTTCTTGTGTCAAATATGTAAGTGAGCTAGCGGACAAATTGGTCTGTAGAAAGCAGTTGCAGGGTGAACGTCCCATTTTTGTTTATAAAGGCACTACTCCAGAGGACGTTGCGCGTATAGATAGGTCCATATTAATTGCGGCTCTAAATGGAGGTGTTGGTGATGCGAAGGCGCTCTCGATGTATTTAAAGGAAAGAGTCGAAGCAGCATGCGCGCTCGCTTTCCCAGTGTGCTGTGACCCCCTAAATCATCCGACTCCAGCCGGTTTATGCATAACGGATTGTGAGAAGTTGGCTTTTATTAATAGGCAAGCAAAGGAACTCTGCACAGGAGATGTATTTCCCGTTGTTGACAATGTTGCCAATCCTGACGCTATTTGTTCGAGTATTTCAACATCAGCAGCCCCATCGCTGCGAGCAAACAGCTTATCGCTCTTGACAGTCCTAGGCGTGCTAGTTTCAGCGTCGCGTAGCAAAACACAATTAGTTATGTTAACTACTGCGGCTGCCCTTCTTGCTATGAATGTTTATGTCACCGAATTAGCACAGAGCTCATCTACCTAGCTCTTAGACCTACTCCCTCATCGACAAGAGGAACTCGGCGTTGGAGTTGGTCTTTCTCAGTCGTCCAAGCAGAAGGTTCATGGCATCGAGTGGGCTGAGCTCAGCCATGGCTTGGCGGAGGAAGACAATCTTATCCATCTCATCGGGATGATAGAGGAGCTCCTCTTTTCGTGTGCCGCTCTTGATCGCATCGATGGCTGGCCAGACTCTTCGGTCGGCCAGTTTGCGATCAAGAACCAGCTCCATATTACCGGTACCCTTAAACTCTTCGAAGATCACCTCGTCCATACGTGATCCGGTGTCGATCAGAGCTGTGGCCACAATGGTGAGGGATCCGCCGTTTTCGATATTTCGTGCAGCACCAAAGAACCGTTTGGGTTTGTGGAGGGCGTTGGCATCCACACCACCGGTTAAGATCTTACCGGAGTGGGGCTGGACGGTGTTATAGGCTCTGGCAAGACGGGTGATGGAGTCGAGCAGAATGACGACGTCATGGCCATATTCTACAAGCCGTTTAGCCTTTTCGATCACCATCTCAGCGATTTGGACATGACGCTCTGGCGGCTCATCAAAGGTGGAGGCTATCACCTCGCCTTTGACCATGCGGCTCATGTCGGTGACCTCCTCGGGGCGCTCATCGATGAGTAAGACAATCAGTTTGATCTCTGGGTGATTCGCAGCGATAGAGTGGGCGATATTTTGCATAATCACCGTTTTACCTGAACGGGGAGGGGCGACGATCAGTCCACGTTGGCCCTTACCAACCGGAGCGGTGAGGTCTAGGACTCTCTCAGACAAACGGTTTTTATCCGTCTCCATAATAATCCGCTCATTGGGAAAGAGGGGGGTGAGGTTTGCGAAGAGCACGCGCTCTTTGGATTTTTCTGGAGTTACGCCGTTGATGCGATCCACTTTGAGTAGGGCAAAGTACTTTTCTTTTTCTCTGGGAGTGCGAATCGTTCCTTCAATGGTATCTCCCTTTTTGAGGTCAAAACGGCGAATCTGGGCCGGAGAGACGTAGATATCTTCAGCAGAGGGAAGGTAGTTGTAGGTTGGGGCACGCAAGAATCCAAAACCATCGGGCAGAACTTCTAAAACACCTTCACCCACTATTTGCTCATCTAATCGGGACGATTTGATCTTGACCACCTCAAAGACCATCTGAGACTTCGTCAGGGAACCGATATTATTAATCCCATAATCCCGAGCAAGTACGTTGAGCTGCCCAATGTTCATCCGCTGAAGGTCTGAAATCATGGTGATGATGGGTTCTTTCGCCTTAGGAGGGGGTGTGGACTCGGCTTTTTTCTGTTTGACCAGAGGAGGGGGTGTGGACTCGGCTTTTTTCTGTTTGACCAGAGGAGGGGGTTCAATTGATTGGGGTTTACTTTCTTGATCCATTGGTTGTTGCTCGGGTTATTTTTTTAGGATTCTTGAACTAATGCCAATTCCCGAAAATAATACGACAAATTTACGCCAACAAATCACGCCATCTTTTGACGATCCTTTCTCGCCCATATTCTTGAATATGAGCTTCAAAACGATCGTCAAAATCTGGCACGTTTTGTAGCGCACCTTTGTCATTTTATTTTCGGGAATTAGCATAAGATTGTATAAACTTTTTCTACGGAAGCTCTCAGTTCTTCTAGGCTTCCATTATTTTCTATCGTTAGATCAGCCATTTTGGCCTTCTGTTCTAAGGCGACTAACCTCTCTGCTCTTCGCATAAATTCGGCTTCATCGTACGAGGTTGTCTCTATAAATCGTCTCTTACAACGCTCTTCATCAGCAATCACGGCAATCGTTGTATCGTAAAAACCTTGTAGATCACTCTCAAAAAGCAGGGGAACTTCTGCGACGAAAAGAGAATATTTTTGAAAATTTTCCCGGTACTGGACCTCTATTTCCTTCTGAACTTCAGGATGTAATAACTCTTCTAGGGCAAGTAACAGGCGCTCATCACAAAAAACCTTATTGGCTATTGCCTTTCGGCTAAATCTCCCGTTGATCACGACGTCTTTCCCTAGAAGGGTTATGACCTTTTTTCCGATATCTGTGTCGGGAGAAAGAAGTTGATGAACAATCTCATCTGCGCTGACAACATACGCTCCAAGCTCTTTGAAGAGCTGGCAGACGGTCGTCTTACCTGAGGCAATGGTGCCTGTTACCGCTACTTTCCTGGATTTTAACATTCGCCCCAATTTTTGCCAACGGCGAGATTGACCACAATGGGGACCTTCAGAGAGAGAACGTGCTCCATCGCCTCCTTGACAAGAGATTTTAATTCTTTCAGCTCCTCGTCGGGAGCCTCAAATATCAACTCATCGTGGACCTGCAATACCATAAAACTCTGCATTTTACCCTTTTTCAGCTTGGCGTCGATGTCGAGCATGGCGAGCTTGATCATATCGGCGGCGCTCCCCTGAAGAGGGGTGTTGATCGCCAGCCTTTCGGAGGCATTGCGGACAATCGCGTTGTTGCTGTTGATTTCGGGGATATCTCGTTCGCGGCCGATCATGGTGATCGTTTTCCCGGTTTTGTGGGCTTCTTTTATGCAGGTTTCGATGAAGGCGAAAACGTCGGGATAGCGATCGAAGTAGGCCTCGATAAAGTCGGCAGCCTCACGCACATCGATGTGCAGCTGCTGGGAGAGGCCGTACGCTTGCTGGCCGTAGATAATACCAAAGTTGATGGCCTTGGTTTGCTGGCGCTGGACTTTGGTCACTTTGTCGATGGGAACATTGAAGACCAATGACGCTGTATAGGTATGAATATCTTCTCCGTGCTTGAAGGCTTTGATCAGTCGTGGATCTTCGCTGAGATGGGCCAGCAGCCGCAGTTCGACCTGAGAGTAGTCAGCAGCGAGTAGACTCCACCCCCGTTTTTGTGGACGAAAAGCCTCTCTGATCCTTCTGCCCTGTTCGCTCCTCACGGGAATGTTCTGAAGATTGGGATCTTGGCAGGCCAATCTTCCGGTTGTGGTGCCTGATTGGTTGAAGGTGGGATGAATGCGCCCCGTCTCGGGGTTGACTTCGCCTGGAAGGGTATCGATGTAGGTGGAGAGCAGCTTGTCGAGAATACGATATTCGAGAATCTTTTCTGCTATCGGATACTCTTTTGCCAGTGTTTCCAGCACTTCTGCGCGGGTCGAATGGCCTGTAGCAGTCTTCTTGAGTGGTTTGATTCCAAGCTTTTCAAAGAGAATGTGGCTGAGTTGTTTTGGAGAGCTGATATTGAACTCTTCTCCGGCCAGTTTATAGATCTCTTTTTCTAGATGGGCTCGATCTTTGTAGAGCTCTTTGGAAATCGGGGTGATGCGGTCAACATCGAGATACATTCCAGCCCGTTCCATCTTGGCTAAAACGGTCATCAGCGGGAGTTCAAGATCAAAGAGAAGCCCATCTAATTTTCGTTTTTTTAACTCTTTTTCGAAGATCTGTTTGAGCCGAAAGGTGTAGTCCACATCTTCGCAGCAGTAGTCAGAGACCTGTTGTATGGGGACTTTGTCCATGGAGATCTCTTTCTTGCCGCTTCCGATCAACGCTTTGATCGGGGTTTTTACTTTTCCAAAGTATTGCAGAGCCAAAGTGTCGAGAGAGTGTCGTCGACTGCCTGTGTTGAGAAGATAGGAGGCTAAGATCGTGTCAAAGCAGACATTGGCTACACCGATTCCCTCGTTGGCCAGTACATGGAGATCATATTTGATATTCTGGCCGTAAAAACCCAAGTTGGGATTGGCAAAAAGAGGGTGGAGAGCCTTCAGAACCCGCTCATGGCCTAATCTCCCATTGACCGGAACATAATACGCTTCGCCCTCTTTGAAACAGAAGCCGACGCCTACTAGCTCGGCTAGCAATGGGCGGATGTGGGTCGTCTCCACATCGAAGCAGATCTCTTTCTCTTTTTCGAGCGCTTTGATGAGCGATTCTAGCCCTCTCTCATCGTCGACAAGATGGTAGTGGGTAGCTTTTTCTTTTTTTTCGGGCAGCGCTACCTGATCGAGCTCTTTGACTAGTGTATTGAATCCTTGCTTGAGGTAGAACTCTCGGAGAGCTGGAAGGTCGGGTTGTTTGAGGGCAAAAAAGTCTTTGTCTTTTGGGAAGGGGATGTCGGTGTGAATCGTGGCCAGCCGTTTGCTCAAGTGAGCAATATCGGCCTCCTGAACGAGGGTCTCCTGTTTCTTTTTGCCAGGCACTTCGTCAGCATGTTTCAGCAGGTTTTCTAGTGTGCCATACTTTTTTAGCAGCGGAACAGTAGTTTTGGGGCCGAACCCAAACAGTCCAGGGATATTGTCGGAGGGATCTCCAGTGATCGCCAGAAGATCGACGATTTGCTCTGGCGTCACACCGTGGATCTCTTCGACCTTTTGGCGGTCTATCAGCAGATATTCTTTCCAGGGATTGAGTAGATAGATATGGTCTCGGACCATCTGGCAGAGGTCTTTATCACTCGTGCAGATGTAGACCTCCAGCCCCTCTTTGGCAGCCCACAATGCGATGCTTCCCATCGTATCGTCGGCCTCGACGCCTCCTTCTTCAATATGCGTGATTCCCAGAAGCTCACAGAAGATCTTGGCTTTGTCGATCTGTTCGGGTAGATCTTCGGCCTTCTGTATTCTGTTAGCTTTGTATTTTTCGTAGATCTCTTTCCGCTGTTTTTTGTTGTCGGGGCCATCGAAGACTGCCACCAAATGGTCCGGCGCAAGCATTTTGACGAGCTTGAGGATCGAGCGAATATATCCATAGAGCCCATTGGTCGATTCTCCGCGGGGATTGGCCATGTGGGGCAGGGCATAGTAGGCTCTGTAGATATAGCCTGAGACGTCGAGAATGTAGAGTTTTTTGCGCATCTGCTAGCGTGAATAAAGGTATTGGACGCCATTTCCCCCTTCCATCTGTGGCAGGGCAAGCTCATGCTTGATTTTTCCTGTCACGAAGGGGGACTTTTCCTTGAAAGTCCGTTTCCACCAGCTCTTGGTTTCAAACGAGATGACCTGATATTTTTCATCTTCATTGATTCCAGCTGCAAGCGAGAGCTCTCGGATCACGTCACTGAGAGGTACATCTCCCACATCGACATATCCAAGCTCTTGTGCCTTGTTCACGGGGAAAACTTTGGCTCCGTACTCTTGTACCAACTGCTCCGCCTCTATTCTGGGCCGATTTTTCGTGACTACTTCAGTAAAACGACCGTAGAAAAAGTCGACCAGCTGCTGGTAGTTCTCTTGCTCGCCAGGTTTCCATGGCCTAAGAGGATTCATCTCATCCTTGCCCTTGCCGGCTATCAGTGTCATCGAGTTGACCCCAATCTTCGTTAATGCATCGTAGACATTCATAAAAGGAGAGCTCAGCACGCCAATGGATCCTACAATACTCACATCGCTCGCAAAGATCTTATCGGCGGCGCAGGCGATATAGTACCCTCCTGAGGCACAAAGACCATCGACATAGGCGAAGACCGGCACGTTGTATCGTTCTTTGTACTGTTGGACTAGTCGATAGATGATATCGGAATCATTGACGCCACCGCCCGGCGAGTCGATCACTAGCAAAACCCCTTTGACTCGACTATCCTTCAACTCGTCCTCTCGAGATTTTAGCAAAACCGTTTCGATCTTCTCTGCTGTCAGGTCATCATGTCCTATGATTCCCTTGATAGAGATTTGCAGCAGGACCGGCGTATCAGAATCCAGTTTTTTGCGACTTCCCGCTGCATCGGGCATTACCTTAGCGGTTGCAGGCAATTTATCGTCATCTGCCAGGGAGAAGATCCCATAGAGTGCGAAGATGAGAATGGTGAGCCCCACAATGGCGCCGATAACCGCAAAGAAGGCGGTGAAGAAAGCCCTGAGCGAGCTCATAAAGATCGAGTCTTGCATAATTTTCATGGAGAAGAGTCCTCAATTGAACTTCTCTCGCCTAAAGGCGAGAGATTCCTGCTTCGACGTCTTTCGACTCCACAGGCGTTTAACCGTCGCACCGACGGCGAACCGATCTTGGTTATCGATCGATGTAGACTAGGTTACGGATTCGAAAAATTTAAGGCAACCGTCTTACATCCCGGTCCTAAAGGACCGGGATGTAAGACGCATTTCGATAAAAATGCATTCTAGAAGAGGACTCTTTTTTTGGGAAGGAAGCTCTACATTTGGAAGAGGTAAACCCTCTGAATGCTTACTGGAAGAGGAGGTAGATGCCAAAACCGGCGAGATAGCCGCAGATGGCGGGGATCGTGGCTTTCCGCAAATACCAGGTGAATGAGACCTTCTCAAGAGACATGAAGGCCACACCTGCGGCGGAGCCTATGAGCAAGATATTCCCGCCAACACCGGCGCAGTAGGCAATCATCTGCCAAAAGGGAGCGTTCATGGGATGAGTGGTCTGCTCATACATCTTCATGCAGGCTGCCACAAGCGGAACGTTATCCACCACCGAGGAGATGGCTCCAATTCCCAGGGTGAGCGGGGCGTCTTTGGTGATGATTTTCCCCACGTAGTGGGCCACTTCTGTGAGAAGTCCGGTCGATGAAAGGGCTCCTACTGTGAGTAGTATTCCCAAGAAAAAGAGAGGTCCCGATAGATCGACTTTGGCGATAATCGCGGGGAGTCGGAGGTGTTCGCGTTCGTATCGGCCGTGTAAATAGTCGGTTGCTAGCCACATCACTCCCAACCCAAATAACATGCCAATAAAAGGTGGTAGGCCAGTGAGGACTTTGAAAACAGGGACTAGGAGGATGCAGAAAATGCCGAGTGCAAAGATCAGCTTTCCAAAGGGTTCGGTTTGGTTGGACTCAGGAGCGACCTCTTCTGGAAACTGACCTTTCAGCGGAATGCTAAAACAGAGCAACGCCACAACCATTGCTGTAAGGCTAGGCAGAAAGAGCGCGGTCATCGTAGGTCCAGAGGAGATCTGTCCGCCCATCCAGAGCATGGTGGTGGTGATGTCGCCGAGAGGGGTCCAGGCCCCTCCGGCGTTGGCTGCAATGACGACAGCGCTGCCTATCAATAGACGATCTTTCTTGTCAGGCACCAGCGTGCGCAGCATGGAGAGAATCACCACTGTGGTTGTTAGATTGTCCAGGAGTGCGGACAAGAAAAAGGTGACTATACAGATGATCCACAAAAATGACCGCTTAGAACGGACTCGAAACCACTGCTTTAGGATGTCAAATCCGCGGTGGACATTGATAATTTCAACGATCGTCAGGGCGCATATGAGAAAGAAGACCACCTGACTCACCTCAGCGAGAACCGCCATTAACATAGGTTCCGCTTGCGCGGCGCCCATCCCAGGGTCGATAAATACCAAAAGCCAGGAGAGAACAGCCATCAAGAGGGCAGCAGTTGCCTTATTGATGTTCGTCAGATGTTCGGCCATAATAAAGAGATAGCCGCCCACGAAGACCAGTACCAACCAAAAAACTGATAGAGAAGAGATCAACATGACGCGGCCCTACAAATGTGCCCACATTTATTAATTTAACATAACTATTATAACAGGGATAAGATTATTTTTTAAAGAAGAGTGATTAGAAACGGCCAATTAAAATAATCCTTCATAGAAGGCAGGTTAAATTTCAAATATTTTCTATGAATTGAGTCGTTAATGATTGTTATTTTGCTCTCCGACGATGCGGCCATCGTCCATCTTGAGGATGCGGTCGGCAAACTCAAAGATCCTGGCATCGTGGGTGACGATGATCAGGGCGCATTCTTGGCTGAGGGCGATCTCTTTGAAGATCTCGAGGACCTTGTGGCCGGTCTCATGGTCTAGGGCGCTGGTGGGCTCATCACAGACAATGAGTCTGGGAGAGTGTATGCAGCCGCGAGCAATGGCGATGCGCTGCTGCTCTCCAAGAGACATGTTGGGAGGGAGGGCGTTAAGACGGTGGCCTAACCGGACGCGAATAAGCTGCTCTTGAGCGTGATTGAGGGCCTCTTCCAGAGGCTCACCTCGTAGGATTAATGGAATGGCTGCATTTTCGGTGGCTGTGAGCATGGGGACAAGGTTGAAGGCCTGGAAGACAAACCCGATATTTTTACCACGGAAGAAGGTCTTTTTGTCGTTGGGCATGGCGTTGAGGTTCTCGCCAAAAATCAGCGATTTCCCGCTATCTTGGTTGAGAATGCCACTGATGACGGAAAGTAGTGTGGTCTTGCCAGAACCCGAAGGGCCGACGAGCATCAAGAGTTCGCCAGTGTTGACTTCAAGATCGACACCGCGCAGTGCTTGGACAGCACCACCACCTTTGCCGTAGGTCTTTTTAATATCTTGGCATTGAACGGCTAGAGTCATGATGATTGGAACACAATTGCGGGTTCAAGGCGTAATATTTTCCAGAGGCTGAGCAGCGCAGAGATCAGGGTCATGAGTAAAATCGCAATTCCACTGCCAACGAGCAGATACCAGGGTAGAATGAAAGAGAGTTCTGTCCCTGCGGAGAGGATTCCAAAAAGGGTAGTGAGACCAATGCCAAATCCCCAGCCTATTGTTCCGACCAGCAGCGCTTGGACCATGACCATCTTGGTGAGCAGTCGGTTGGTTGCTCCCATCGCTTTGTAGGTGCCAAAGTAGCGTAAGTTATCGAGCGCAAAGTTGTAGAAGGTCTGTCCAGCGATCACGGCGCCGATCAAAAAACCGAGAAAGACGGCAAAGCCAAAGTTGACCAGGATACCTGTATTTTTGATGAAGTATTGGACCGTGAGTCTTTTGAACTGTTTGTCGGTGTAGGCGGCTAGTCCTGTGATGTTTTTGATATGTTTACAGAGCTTTTTGGGATTAACGCCCGGTTTGGATTTGACGAGGATGAAAGTGAGTAGGTTTCTTTCAGAGGGCGAATAGTTTATCCCGCGATCAAAGGTGGTATAGATCACCGGCTCCGAACGGAAGGTCCGTCCCACGCGACAAAATCCAACGACCTGTGCTCGTTTGTCATTGATCTCAAAGACCTCTCCCAGGTGGAGTGGGATGCGCGGGGCTTTAGGATTGGTTGCATGATGGGCCAGCCGATCTTTAGCTCCGACATCATTGACGATCACTGCATCGGGATAGCGCAGATCGGTGACCTTGCCTTCGAGCATGCGAGGGGGGCCGCCTATGAGTGAGGAGTCATCGATGCCGACGATATTGCAGATTTGGTAGTTTCCGCTGGAGAGCCTTGCTTTGAGCATTCCTTTGTAGAGCGGAACGGCCCACTCAACCCCTTCGATCCCCCGGACGCGAAAGAGACGGGTTGCCTTCATCGTCTTGATATCTTCGATATGTTCAACCTTTGAGTCCATCACCCAGATGTTGGGTTGTGAGGTGTCGGTTACAAAGCCGTAGGTACGCTCCATCAATCCCAAGAAAATGCCCGCTTGCTGAGTGATAATAAACGAAGCGAAGGTGAGGCCGATGAGGATGCCGATGAACTTGGCTTTGTCTCCCATCATCATTTTTAAGGCAAAGAGCAGCATTTACCACCCTCCACCCATCTCTTTCTCCTCCAATCAAACAGGATTCATGAACTCCGACATCATCAA
>JAAKFT010000051.1 GCA_011064935.1 Chlamydiota bacterium
GGATTTGGCGCAGCTTGTGCGAGATCGTTATCAAGCAGCACTTGCATGAGATTGAAAAGGGATGGAACGAGCTTTGCCATGACTTTTTAAGGACTTACGTCAGACGTGCACGTCTGACCCCATTTTAAAGATGGCTAATAATCGTATCTATTAGTTATACTTACTTAGTTTTTAAATCACCCCATAGGTTGGTATGAAGAGATGGGAAAAGCCATACGCAGCTTATTTAACCTATATCCTGGGGAAATAAGAAAGGCAGCACTCTTTCTTATTCTTGGATTTCTCTGGGCTTTAGGGGGATATGGGGGGTTCACTCTCGCCGAAGGATTATTTTTAGAAAATGTAGGGGCACACGCTCTGCCGGCAGCTTATTTTTCTATAGCCCTGGGAATGTTCCTTCTCTCTGGCCTACTGATCTACGGTCTTGCTCGCCTCCCAATCCATCACATTCTCGTTTATGTCATTGTTGGCTCTACTCTTGCCGAACTGGTATTCTACTTTCTACTAACTTCGTCCTCCGCAGGAGAGCTGGTTGGTTTCTGGTACGCCTTCAAAGTGGTTTCTTGGATAGTCCCTATTTCGACCTATATCTGTTTTTGGGCATTTATCGATCAATATTTTGATCTCCAAGACGGTAAACGATTCTTCTGTCTCTTTAATTCTGTTATCTTTCTGGGAGATGCATGCAGTGGAGGTATCATCGCCCTAGCTCTCAAACCACTCGGAGTATCTGGTTTGTTAGCTCTTTTCATCTTCACGATGTTGGTCTCTCTCCCCTTTATTTTTCTTATCAAAGAGCGAATCGCCACGATTCCTGAAGAGCACAGCATCCAAAAAAAGGGACAGAAAACGGCTAGTAATCTCTTCAAGAGCATTCTCTCCTCCCGCTTTACTATCATCTTGATGCTCTTTTATTTCGTCATGCAGCTTCTAGCCATCACAACCGAATACAACTACATGACTACCTTTGAGAGAATATTTGCTCAACCGAGCTCTACACATGTAGTGACTCAATTTCTGGGAAGTTGCACTTTCTGGATTTCCTTAGGGAATATGGTATTTGGCTTTTTCTTATACAGCCGTCTCGTTCAGAAGATGGGACTCAATAATATTATTCTGATCGCCCCTGCCTTTTTCATGGTGGTTTTCTTCTCATGGTTTTATCGTGATGCCCTGCCCATCGCGCTCCTAGGATTAATCGCTCGGGAAGGAATGGCCTACACCTTTGATGACAACAATCTAATCCTTCTCATCTCTGGTGTACCTTCGAAGGTGAAAAATCAGGTGCGGGTGAGTATTGAATCGTTCTTCGAACCTGCGGGCATGTTTATCTCAGCCGCGCTCCTCCTTCTTTTCCGAAATGAGAGTAAATTGCTGGGGCTCTTCCTCTCGTTGGCAGCTCTAGCCATCGTCTTGTTGCTGCGCGCTGAGTATCCAAAAGCTATTTTCAGCAATCTCGTGGCAGGAACCATCCGTTTTGAGAAGAGAGCGGCAGAATGGCTCTCTTCTTTTTCTAAGCGCGAGAAAAAGGAGGTAGAGCTGCTTCTCCTCTCGAACCTAAGAAAAGTCGATGAGCCGATTCAGTTGCTCGCCTACGAGTATCTTCTGAAAATAGGTAATGCAAGGCTACTTCGTCGTCTTTTGGCTGAATTTGGAAGGTTTACGCTTCCTGGAAAGTTGAAAGCCATTGAGTTAATTAGTGATAGTCCATGGGCTCGAGAGAAGGTGGTCATCGAGCGATTTGAGCGGTTAAGAGTAACCTCCCCTCACCCTTCTTTAAATAGCGCCATACACTTCTACTTTGCCAGGCAGGGATTAATTCGTCCTGAGAAAATGATTGATAACCTAGGCAGCAGCCATCTTGGCTTACGCGGTGCGGCCATTCTCTCTTTGAAAACGGAGGAACGGTACGCTGATCAAGCTAATGAACAATTGAATCGATTGCTTAACTCATCTGATAGCGATGAAATCTGCATGGCTCTGCGTA
The DNA here is from genome assembly GCA_011064935.1 of Chlamydiota bacterium. Lineage (GTDB taxonomy): Bacteria > Chlamydiota > Chlamydiia > Chlamydiales > JAAKFR01 > JAAKFT01. The sequence goes on from JAAKFT010000051.1 coordinate 1,988, forward strand.
TCTTAGAGTGCGAAAAGCATCCCTCAAATCAAGAACTGATTCTCTCATTTTTAAAACACTCTTCTCCATTGGTAAACCGCGCAGCAGCTAGGGCATTGTCAGCTTCTACCCGGGATGAGATCTCTCAGAAAGTCGTGGTAGAGATTATCTCGCTCCTGCCTCAAATGCGAGACAGCGAGGTCCGCCTGTATGCGCTTGAATCGCTCGAAAATTTAGAGAATGTCGACTCTATTCGTGCATTGATCATGACCACTATCCACTTTCGCCCCAAGGAGAGAAAAGTGGTCGAAAGCATCGTCTGGGGGATGGGCGCAAAGGCACTGCCCACACTGATTGCCATGACGCAAGAGAAGGATGTTCATGCTCGGTGCCGCTTATTGGCTGGAAAAATCCTTGGCAAACTCTCCCTATCTGACCTTAAAGCCATCCTCTATCCTATTGTCCGAAACGAGATTGAAAAAGCCTATTTCTACTTCTACCACTGGCACAACATTCAGATGCAGGTGCCCGAACACGATCTATTTATTTTGGAGAATACCCTCTTGGCCGGCTATGAATCTACCATTGATTTTATCGTGCAGCTGCTTGGAGTGGCTGGATCGATTGAGGAGAGCGATGTCCTCTCCCACACTCTCCGAAGCAAATATAAGAAAATCCAGGCTCAAGCCCATGAATCCCTCGAAAAAACCTGTGACCCGCGGATCTTCTCCCTACTATCTCCTCTAATCAAAAACAAAAATCCCGATGAGAAGGTCCATGACTATCTAAAAGGAGGGAGAATTCCCCTAAACTTCTCGCAGCTGCTGGAAGTCCTCATGCACTCCCCGATCCCAGCAGAACAGATCGTTGCGATCACCTTGAAAGCTCGTCTAGGCGCTCCTGGCTGGCGCAGGGCTCTCGAAGAGAAAATGAAAAAAAATGAAAAAACTTTCCAAAACTTTGCTCACCAACTGCTTACATTATGAAACCTCTAAATCTTATTGAAAAAGCCTTTTTGCTCAAGAAAACAGCCTTCTTTCGGGAGCTTGATCTCGACTTAGTTCTGACTATCGCGGATAAGTTGGAACTCACAACTTATAGTCCATCCACGCCTATTTTCTGCTCAGGCCAGGAGACCTATCACATGTATCTAATAGTTGAAGGAAGGGTGAAGATAGAAGATAAGGGACAGGCAACCCTTGCTGAACTCAGACCAGGCGAGTTTTTTGGAGATGAAGCAATCTTCACCGAAAAGCCTCAAGGCTACTCCGCCATTGCCGTGACTGAGTGCGTTGTTCTCTCGCTATCTCGTTCCCATCTGCTGACCATTATTGCAGAGTGTCCATCAGTTGCCCTCAATCTGCTTGAGGCCTACACCGCAAACATCACTTTCCGCAAGCGCTAACTATATAGTTGATTAAATCTAAGAGGATAAAAATCTTTCGTCCGATTTTTATCCTCTTAGATTTAATCAACTACAACAACCACAAGGAGAGATTGTGAAAATTATTCTAGCATCTCAGTCCACTTTCAGAAAAAAAGCTTTGGATATATTGGGGCTTGACTATGTGGTTATACCTAGTTACTTCGACGAGAAATCGATTCGCAACGATGATCCCCTCCTTCTTGCCTCTTTACTTTCTGAGGCAAAAGCTAGAAAGGTTGGCGAAAAAGAAACCAATGCGATTATTATTTCGTCCGATGCCTTCATAGTCTATCGGCATTCCATCTTTGAAAAACCAAACAACAAACAAGAAGCAGCTGCGATGCTATCAAGCCTGTCTGGACAAACATTTGAACTTATTACGGGACTTGCCGTCTATGATAGCGGCGCAGACAAAATGCAGACAGCTGTAGAATCGTTAAATATCGAATTTCGTCCTTTAGAAGAATATGAAATAAACGATTATGTAGACCGTTATCCGGTCACAAAATTAGCAGGCGGTTTTGAGGTAGAAGGAATAGCGAGATTCTCTCACCGGATCGAGGGAAATTGCAACTTATTGACTGCACTGCCCCTCAACAGACTCGTGCTTTGTCTACGAGAGCTTGGCCTGAAAATATAGTCGAGTGGTAGAAAAATTATGGGTATCCCTAGAGAAGGGATACCCGTCGAATTTATTGTTTTCCCTTGAGATAGCTGATAACGTCGCCGACAGTTTTCAACTTTTCGGCCTCTTCTTCGGATATCTCAGATCCAAAGCGCTCTTCAAATGTCATGATCAACTCTGTAAGATCGAGACTATCAGCGTTCAGATCCTCGACAAATGATTTTTCCAATGTGACATCTTTAGCCTCTACACCCAACTGTTCGACTACAATATCAATAACTTCTTGTTCCAAACTCATTGTCATGCCCTCAGCTTGATCAGTTCCCATGTTTTCTCCTAAAAAAAATTTAAAAAGTCAAATTGCTATGATAACAATCATTAACTCTTTTCGCAACGTAAAGCTAACATATCATTCCCCCGTCCACTGTAAGCACCTGACCGGTTACATAGTTCGATAGAGTGCTCGCCAAGTAAAGGGCGGCATGAGCAATCTCTTCAGGCTCTCCCAGACGTTTCATGGGAATTTGTTTAAGTAGAGTCTCTTTTTGAATATCGCTGAGAACCTCTGTCATATCGCTCTTGATAAACCCAGGAGCGATGCAGTTGACAGAGATCCCGCGAGAGCCGATCTCTTTGGCCAGGGATTTGGTGAATCCGATCATCCCGGCCTTCGAAGCGGCATAGTTGGTCTGCCCTGGATTGCCGATCAAACCAACAACAGAGGCAATATTAATAATTTTTCCCGATCGGCCCTTCATCATTGGACGAATGACCTGGCGGCAGGTGTTGAAGAGGGATTTCAGGTTGGTATTAAGAACCTTGTCCCACTCCTCTTCGCTCATCTTCATCAGAAGATTGTCGCGAGTTACCCCAGCATTATTTACTAGGATATCAATTTGACCCAACTCAGAATAGACTTTCGCGATGGCGCTCATCGTCGCTTTAGAATCGCTTACATCGACTGGAAAGAAGAGAACTTTCTGGTCAGACTCTAGGTGAGGTTGGAGCTCCTTAATTACCTGCTTGCCTCTCACTTCATTTATACCAAAGAGAGCCAGTGAGGCTCCATGCTCAGCAAAACAGCGGGCAATCGCCTTTCCAATCCCACGCGTACCACCTGTGATCAAGGCTTTTTTATTTGAAAGTAACTTATCCATATCTTTAGAGAATTTCTGATAGTGTTTCTAAATCAGTGATTTTATTGACAGTCAGCGTCGGCTGCGACAAGCCGATCTGTTTATTGAGCCCTGTGAGGGTTTTCCCGCATCCGATCTCAATAAAGAGATCGGTATCATTTTGCATGGCGCGGATACACTCTTCCCAGCGAACGGGGTGAGTCACCTGTTCAATCAGATGGCGCCGAAGTGACTCGAGCTCGCGCACATAACCTCCAGCAGCATTCATCGTTAAGCCGATGGAGCTATCATTGACCTGCACCGCTGCAATCTTCTGTGCAAGCTTCTTTTCGGCGAGCGCCATCAGTCCACTGTGAAACGCACCATGGACTCGAAGCGGAATCACCCTTCTCGCTCCCTTGGCTTTTGCCGCCTCAATACCAGCTTCCACACCTTTAAGAGTGCCGGAGATCACCGTTTGGCCTGGGCAGTTAAAGTTGGCTACCCATAAATCCTGGGGTAGATTGAGCTCTTTGACAAGCTCTTCGAGCGCTTGAGCTGAGAGGCCGAAGATCGCAGCCATCGTCCCTGACGTCGTCTCACAGGCCTCGTTCATGCACTCACCTCGATACTGAACGAGAGAGAGACAGGAAGCGAAAGGAAGGCGCAAGCTGGCTGTCAGAGCAGTATACTCTCCAAGGCTAAGTCCGGCGCAGGAAGTGGGTTTTAATGCAGAAAATTGCTCCTCCAAAACTCGTAGAATAGCCATGCTGGTCACATAAATGGCAGGTTGGCTATTGATCGTCTCAGTCAGAAGATCTGTTGGCCCTTCGAAAATGATCTTTGAAAGGTTGCGCCCAAGCAGATCGTCTGCCTCTTCGAAGGTCTCTTTAGCTCTAGAATAACTGTCAGCAAAATCTTTTCCCATCCCCACATATTGAGCCCCCTGGCCGGGGAAGAGAAAGGTTATTTTTTTGTATCCGTTCAAGGGGTTTGCCCGTCTCCTTGTCTCGCCCTGACACGCCATCTCCGAAACTTTGCTCCTCGCCAATAGCGCTTTGGCTATTGACTCGTCGCAAACTTCCGGATCTGTCGCAGCAGGACGATTCCCTGAGACGGGACACCGCTTGAACGGATACTTATCTTGTTTATCCATCTGATTCCATCGTAAGAAGTGTAGCGCCCCATGTAAATCCAGCCCCAAAGGCCACGAGGAGTATATTCTCTCCTTCATTAATTGTCTTTTCCAAAATCAACTCGTCAAGGGCAATCGCAACGGCAGAAGCTGAAGTATTGCCATATTTCTCGACCGTTTTGTAAACCTTTTCATCCTCAATTGAGAACCGCTTGGCAATTGCATCAATAATGCGTTTATTCGCTTGGTGAGGAATCAACCAATCAACAGCATCTTCGGATAAGTTGGCCTTCTCAAGACACTCTTTGGCAGCGCCCTCCATACGACGGACAGCATGTTTAAAGACTTCTTTCCCGTCCATGGCGATAAAGTGCTTGCCTTTTGCAACCGAATCGATGGAGGCCGGCTCACGACAACCACCTGCTGGGAGCATCAGCAGCTCAGCAACCTCTCCATCAGCACCCAGACAGATCTCACGGATAGCCAACCCCGATCCATTCCCGCTAACGACGGCTGCAGCAGCGCCATCGCCGAATAGAATACAGGTATTGCGATCTTTATAATCAACGATGGATGAGAGCTTTTCCGAGGCAACAACTAAGATATTTTTATAAAAGCCGGACTCAATATACCCCTTGGCTATCGAGAGTCCGTATAGAAAGCCGGTGCAGGCAGCTTGAAAGTCAAATGCCGCAGCCTGGGGAGCCTTCAGCTCATTTTGAATCAACACCGCCGTGCTAGGAAATATGTAATCTGGGGTCAGGGTCGCGACGAGGATCAGGTCAAGCTCCTCTGCTTTCAGATTTGCCTTTTCCAGCGCTTTTCGCGCTGCAGCCGCCCCCATATCGGAAGTAAACTCATCTTCAGCAGCAATACGTCGCTCCTTCATTCCTGTACGAGTAAATATCCACTCATCAGAGGTTTCGACCATCTGCTCAAGGTCACGGTTAGTCAAAACCCTCTCGGGAAGATACGATCCTGTGCCAATAATTCTTGCTTTCATATGCCTCTTATTTCACCATGTGATTCAAGTATTTTACAAAAACAGCCCATAAATTTAAAGACAATTGGTAACATGCGGTATCCAGAACACCTATTAAAACTAATTTCAGTTTTAAAAAAACTCCCTGGCGTTGGGGGTAAAACAGCTGAAAGATTTGCCTTTCATCTAATCGATTGGCCACAGGAAAAGCTGGGAGAGATGGGGAATTCCATCAAAAGCATAAAAGAAAATTTGAAGCTTTGCTCAACTTGTGGCTCTCTCGTTGACGAGAGTATTGCAAATCATTCTTTCAACCAATGTCATTACTGCGACCCCTCGAAAAGACAAACGCATATTCTGTCAGTCGTCGGCTCGCCTAAAGATGTCTTCATTATTGAAGAGACGCGGGAATATCGTGGCCTCTATCACGTGCTTGGGTGCCTCCTTTCGCCTCTTCAAGGAAAAAAACCCGATCCCAATATCATCGAAAAACTCAAGCAGCGCATTAAAACTCTGGCTATCGAAGAGGTAATTCTCGCCTTCGATTCTACGCTCGAAGGCGATGCTACGGCGCTCTTCATAAAAAAAGAGCTGGCCTCTCTGGATGTCACAACCACCCGCTTAGCTCTCGGACTTCCCATGGGCAGCTCACTCGACCTCATCGATGGCGGCACTCTTGCCCGCGCTTTCGCTGGACGATTACGCTATTAGGGCCTGTCGTCAATTATTTATCATCTCCCTCAGAGAGATTTTCGAGGAAAAATCACGTATCGTTAGCGAAGGGAATGGCCAAAGGCCCTTTCCGAGCTACCGATACGTGATTTTAACAGAAAAGATCCTGTGAGAGATGATAAATAATTGACGACAGGCCCTAAAGCTATTGCAAATATAGCTCTCATTTCTTACGATGCACGCATTAAATTCTAGATGACAATGTACGGCAAACCTTTTTACTGGATTCTCTCACTTCTGCTGCTGATGTCCAATATCGTATTGGCCCAACAATACGATCAGATGCGTATTGCCAAAATCGACCTCGTTCCTGAAGGTGTTTCACCTGATGCTCCTTTTGATCCGTACGCTGTGAGATCTCGACTGCAGACAAAAGCTGGAAACTTTTTCTCGCAAAGTGAATTCGATCAAGACCTTAAATCTCTTTCTGAAGAATACGACAAAGTGGAACCATCGCTAAAAGTGAGAGAAGATAAACTCTATATCACTCTAAAGGTATGGCTTAGGCCCACCATCCGATCACTGCAATTCTGCGGAAATGAGAAAATGAAGACCCGAAAACTCCAGAATGAATTAGGGATTACTGCGGGTTCTCTCTTTGATCGCGAGGAGTTTATCAAAGCCTTCAACAAAGTAAAGGCCCTCTACGTCAAGAAAGGATATTTCGAGTCTGAACTGGACTATGACATCTCTTCAGATCACGAAACAAATGTGGTAGACATTCAGATTCATATCAGAGAGGGGCGCGCTGGAGAGATCAGGGGGGTTATTTTTCAGGGGTTCACCAAGTGTGAAAAGAAAGAGCTGAAAGCGCTCATGGTCACCAAGCAGCACATCTGTGGTCTTAGCATAATTACTGGACGTGGCCGTTATCATCCCGAGATGGTAGAACACGACCGTCGTCAGATCTTAAATTACTTACAAAACGAAGGATATGCAGACGCGTCGGTCACGATTACCATCCGTGAAAAAACCGATGAAAAAAACATGATCCTCTTGGTGGTCTGCGCCGAAAAAGGGACCCTCTATACTTTCGGCAAAATCTCATTCTCAGGCAACACTCTCTACTCAGACGACCAAATTTGGCCACAGTTCCAGTTTGCTCGAGGGCAGCTCTACTCCCCCGACAAATTGCGGTGCACAGTGAAGGCGATACGCGACCTCTATGGATCTTGCGGCTATATCGACGCTGCAGTGGACGTCCGGCTCTCTCTCCGTGAAAACTGCCCCGTCTACGACGTTGCAGTAACGATAGAAGAGGGGGAACAGTACTGTGTCGGAATGATTCGAGTTTTCGGCAACCGCTGCACACAAACCCGGGTGATCTTAAACGAAAGTTTGATCTGTCCTGGAGAGCTGTTCAACATCAAAAAACTGGAAGGAACAGAGGCAAGACTTTCCAATACTGGTTTTTTTAACAATGTCAATGTCTACGCAGTCAAAACTTCCGAAGATTCCTGCTATCGCGATGTCTACATCGAAGTTGAGGAGACCGACACCGGCAACGTTGGAGTTTTCTTAGGCGCCAACTCTCTCGACAGCATCTTCGGTGGAGTCGAATTGACTGAACGCAACTTCAACCTCGGCGGCATCCCTGAAGTTCTCTCTCGCGGTCCAGGAGCTTTGCGAGGTGGCGGCGAGTATGCGCACTTTAAACTCAATGTAGGTAAAAACCAGACTAGCTATCTTGGGCAGTGGTCAAAACCCTATTTCCTCGATACACCCTGGATCTTGGGTGTCGATGCTGACAAAACCGACAACCGAACGCTCTCTCGAGCCTATGAACTCAAAACCTATGGTGGCACAGTACACGCGACCTATATTTTCAATGACTACCTCAAGTTTGATCTCCACTACCGCGCTAGAAAGTCACACAACTCCGTAGATGATGATGCCAACACCTTACTCGTTCAAGAGGCGAACATCTCAGGCTTTCTCTCGGCTGCTGGCTTTTCATTTCTCTATGACTCCACCGACCATCCCCGATACCCCACCAGTGGGTTTCGCTCTCGTTTTGTCTATGAGTTGGCAGGGTTGGGTGGTAACTTTGAATTCATGAAATTTTCCTATCTAAACGCCTACTACTATCCATTTACCAAAAAGGATGTCATAAAATTTAAAGCAGAGCTGCAGTTCATCCACACCTATGGTGGCACCTCGCCCGTTACACTACCGCTCAGCGAACGATTCTACCTCGGTGGTGAGACAACAATTCGCGGTTATCGCAACTATATTATTGGCCCCAAATACGGCAACAATGAGCCACGCGGCGGTGTTTCGTCACTCTTACTGAGCGAGGAGCTTCAGCACAATATTCTAGAAAATCCCCGCATCGATGG
>JAAKFT010000052.1 GCA_011064935.1 Chlamydiota bacterium
AATTTAAGAGAACATCATTTTAAGCGTTTACTCATGAAAATAAAGGACAAATTTTGTCAGAGAATAAAAAATACAAAAACGCCTTAGTTCAACGGCCTACGTCAGACCCCATGCAATTGTGAACGTCTGACCTCGTTTTCACATGGGCATGTATATTGGGATTGAGAGGCTTGGGAGAGATCGCGGCAGCGATCCAACTCTCAGCAGCCCCGCGTGGAGCGAAGCGGAACGTGGGGTCACAGGCGAGAGTACAAATTGCGCCGCGGAAGCGGCGCAACAATTGCCTCATAGACTTCATCTACTTCGATGCTTTATTCATTTGCTGAAATATTGTAACTCAGTTACAATTCCGCCTTATTCAGCACTCCATCGATGTCAGGAACAAGAAAACAAGCGCCACGACCTCCTCAGCATTCTCATCTTCTGAAGGAAATTGCACATTGTATTTCTGCAGGTAAATATAGATATACCTTGCATGCACTTGAACGAGAAAATGAGAGAAAAATTGATTTGATGGATGCGTTATTTGTGTTAAAGAACGGATATCATGAAAAGAGTAAAACTAACTACGACGAAATTTTCAAAAGTTGGAAATACGCCATACGTGGAGCAACTATCGATGGGAATCACATAAGAGTGATTGTTACATTTTCAGAAGATAACTTATTGATAATAACCATTATGCATGTGTATCAAAAATGAGCAGCAAACAAAAAAAACAGAAGATTGTCAAACGGTTTATCTATCAAGGTCTGGGTTTTCCAGTGATCTTACGCAATGTTCCCATGGTCCAAATCCATGATGAATGGATACTAGATATTAATCTGAAAAAATTGCAGTCGGAAATGATGTTCTCACTCTGCACGAAACAGATACCTCTAGCTGGGGATGAAATACGTTTTATTCGAAAATATTTTGAATGGACGATGGAAGCATTTGGTAAATTATTGGGAGTGACACATAACGCAATAGTAAAATGGGAGAAACAAGAAGAAAATTACGCCAAGATTACTCCGGGAATAGAGATATGTATTCGCTTGCTTATCCTCCAAGATTTACTGATAAAAGATAAAGACTTTCGCCAATACTCGAGAGAACTTTTTCTGTTGATGCAGAATTTTTCGAAAATTCAGAAAGAACAGAAGAAAATCCATCCGCTCTCTTTTGATGTTCAAGAAGAGCTATTGGCAGTGTAACACTGCCTCATAGACTTCATCTACTTCGATGCTTTTCATGCAGATAAAATCGGTCGGACAGGTGCGCAGGTAACAGGGCGAACAGTGGACATGTTTGTGGATTACGGTGCCATGTTTGTACGGGCCTGTGGCGACATCATTGGTCGATCCAAAGAGGGCTACCAGCGGCGTTTTTAAGGCGGCTGCGATATGCATAGGCCCGCTGTCATTGGTCAGGAAAACATCGCATCTTTCAATCAGCGCAATCAGCTCACGCAAAGTGGTTTTGCCCGAGAGATCGATGACCCGAGAGGGGAGCTTTCGGCAGATTTCCTGGATCAGACCGCCACTCGCTTGGTCCCCAAAGTAGAGCAGATGGACCTGCTCATCCTTCAGTAGTTTTTCCGTCACAGCTCGAAAGCGGTCTGGAAGCCAGCACTTGGCTGGCCCATACGCTGCCCCTGGATTGACTCCGATGATCTTCGCATCTTTAGGGAGATCGTACTTCTTGAGTACCGTTTCTTTCTCTTCTTGAGTGACAAAGAGCTCAGGAGCGCTATCGGAGAGCGGGAGGGAAAGTAGCCGTTTGTAGGTGGTGACGAGGTGTTCTTGTCCTCTCTCTTTGGGCATGGGGACGGGGTCGTTGAGCAGAAGGCGGCGGCCGTCAGAGATGAAACCTCGTCGCTTTTTAACCCCACCTCGCCAAAAGAGCCAGGCGGAGGAGAGGGAGTTGGTCAGCAGAATCCCGAAGTCAAAGTGGGCCCCACGGAGTGCTTTGATGGCCTGTCGCTTCTCGGAGAAAGTGAGAATTCTGTCGAGATGGGGATTAGCATGAAGGAGGGGAGCGACATTGGTCTGGCACATGGCGGTGATATGTGCGTTGGGATATTTTTGGCGCACATCACGTATGATCGGCGTCGCCATTACCAGGTCGCCCAACCAATTGGGCATTCTAATCACAATCTTCATAGCATCCGATTTTAAGACGACTCCACTTAAATTGCATGATGATTTATAAAGGGTAAAAAGAGATTTATATGTGAGGAAGTGTGGGAACAAATACCTATACCGAGGAAGAGTTTAAAAAAGTGCTTAAAAACCTCTTCGCTGAGAAAAAACGGGTCAAGGATCTGCAGAAAAAACTGGACGCGGAAGATCGCGGCAAGAAATTCCATACGAAACTTACCGATATTCAGAAGCTTTCTGTTACGCAAGATTTTGCAGAACTAAAGGCCAAAGAAAAAGAGCTGGATGAGCTCAAAAGTCAGCTGACGAAGGTAAAGCCGGCGCTGAAGAAACTGGTGGATGAGCTGAAAACCGCGCGAGAAGAGATAGAAGAGCTCAAAAGCGCATCTCAAGAAAACGATCCGGACGAAGAGCTGACAGCGAGCTTGAAAGCAGCAGAAGAGAAGATCGCAGGGCTCGAAGCTGAGAAAGAGAAGCTGATCGCAGAACATGAGGAGCCGCAGTCGTTGCAGGAGGAGGTGCTCCGCCTTGAGGAGGAGCTGACAAAGTCCAATGAGGGGTTTGAGAAAGAGAAGGAGAGTCTGGAAGAGCAGCTGAAAGAAAAGAAAGCGAAGTGCGAAGGGATGGAGAAGGACCTCCAAAAAGAGCAGGAGAGTGAGCAGAAAGAGGTTCAGCGTTTTGAAGGGGAGCGGCAGAGGCTGGTGGAAAGACTGGCTGAGGCTCTGAGTCAGGCCCAGCGGCATAGCGACATCATCAAAGATCTGAAAGAAGAATCGAGCAATCTGCGCCATGAGTTGAGCCAGACGGACGAGAAACGGAAAAATGTCGAAGAGCAGAACTATGAACTGAGGAGTAAACTCTCTCAGACAGCGTTTGAATCGACTCAGATTAGCACTACCATCGAAAAACAGCTTGCAGAGGAACGGAAAGAGAAGGAAGGGTTTCAATCCCGATTGGCAAAACTACAGGAGGAGGTCGAGCGGGAGAGACGGGCCTTTGCGGTCCACAGTGAAGAGGCGGAAAAGCAGGAGAAGGAATTTGCCAAGCTGAAAGAAGAGCTGGAGGAAGCGCAGGCGCAGCTTAAGGAGACTGATCTAGCCGCGGTGCGCGAAGAGTATGAAGAGAAACTCCAAAAGCTTGAGCAAGAAAATGATGAGATAACCAAAAAGTTCGAAGAGCAAACAAAGGGACACGAAGAGGTGCTGGAGAAGTCTTACGCCGAGATGAAGCTGCTCTCTGAAAGACACGCTTCGATGCTTGAGGAGAATCTTAAGCTAGAACATCTACTCGAAGAGAAGAAAAGGCAGTTTAATAAGACAGAAATGGAGTTAGAGAAGTTGCAGCCGACAATACTGAATCTGAAGGCGCAGTATGAAAACCGCAATGCTGAGATTAGAAAAGCACAGCAACATCTAGCCAAAAAGGTCAAAGAGACCACGATTATGCGTGATCTGATCGAGAGACAGAAGGTAGAGGTCATCGAACTGCAGAACAGTCTGACTAACTACAAAAGCGAGATCGAGAAAATGCAGCATAATCTAGAACTACAGCGCATCCATGAAGAGAAATTGCAGGTGATGGCCAAAGATCGGACCCAAGCGGCCGAGAATTTATCCAAAGAGTGGCAGGAGAAGTACTTCGTTCTCCATCAGAACTGGCAGGAGATAAAGGCAGAGCGGGCCGAACTACAAAAAATGAAGAAAAAATATGAGCAGATCTCCTCTTCCTACTCTTCAGTCAAAAATTTCCTCTCCAAAACCTTTGAGATCCCTAATCCTCCTCCAGCTGAAGAGCCTGGCGAGGCCAAAGAGTTAGATGATGAGCTCTTTGAAATCTAAACTGATCATTGGTGTTGATCCTGGATCACGAGTCACCGGTTACGGAATTGTTCGAGTAGAAGGCAAGAAAATCAAGCCCATTGACTTTGGCGCTATACGCCCTCCGCTCTCACAACCCTATCCAGCGCGCTACCGCATTATCTTCGAAGGTTTATGTGAGCTTCTCGATCGTTTTCAGCCAGATGCCCTATCTGTCGAAACCCAGTATATCGGCAAAAATCCCCAGAGCGGCATCAAACTAGGGATGGCACGCGGGGTGGTGATGCTCGCAGCCTCTTTGCGTGAAATTGCTATCTTTGAATATGCTCCTACCCGAGCCAAACGAGCTGTCGTCGGTAATGGAAGAGCTAGCAAGGGCCAGGTCCAGAAGATGGTCCAGCATCTCCTGGGACTCCAGCAGCTGCCACAGCCCGAAGATGCTGCCGATGCCCTGGCTCTAGCTATCTGCCACGCTCACGTCAATGGTGAAACACATGTATGACTTTATTCGCGGAAAACTCATCGAAGCGGCCCCCACCTATGTGGTGATTGAAGCTGCCGGGGTAGGCTACAAGCTCTTTACCCCTGCCAACCTTCTGGGGTCTAGAGAGGCCCAGGGCGAGGAGATCTTGCTCTACACCTCCTGGGTGGTGCGGGAGCTCTCACAGACGCTCTACGGCTTTCTAGAGCGCCAGGAGCGCAATCTCTTCGATGTTCTCCTCTCGGTCACCGGCATAGGACCAAAGATCGCCCTCGCCATCCTAGGCTCTCTCACCCTGGATGACCTCTATCATGCCATCCAGACCGATGACTTTCTCTCACTCTCAAAAGTGCCAGGAATTGGCAAGAAGACAGCCGAACGGCTACTGCTTGAATTACGACGCAAGGAGGGACTCTTTGCTTCCTCTCAGAAGAGCTACAAACCCAAGGGAAAGGTCCACGATGCCCTTCAGGCGCTTCTCAATCTTGGATATAATCAGATCTCAGCTGAAAAAGCTCTGAAAAAGGCGATGGAGACTCTACCTGAAGAGAGCGATCTCTCTACTTTGATTTCGGCGGCTTTGCAGGCGCGCTAGAACTACCGGAGAGAGGTTTTGAGCGAAGAGGCTCCGTGCGGGGATCCGATTGATTATACCCGTATGCTGGGTCACGAGTTTGATATCGCTCCTGCCACCGGTTTTCAGCCTCATGGAGCTCTTTTTCTGACGTTCCCGAAGGAAGGTGCTCAAGGATCCCGAAAGTAAAGGCTTCCGGGTTTAGACGAACAGCTCTAGCAATACGGCGCCCCTTTTTTGTGACTCCCTCCAGGTTGAACTCAGAGTGGTATCGGCTGAGCCTTTTGCCTACACTGTTTCCCCGTTCTGTCTCGGCGACGCTTCCGACACACCTTTGTCCGGTCTCTCCATTCTTGAATCGATAGACAATCCCACTCGTTTTCTTGGAGGCAGGAGAGAGTGGTACCCTGATCGTCCCCTTTCTGGGGCTGCGCATCAAAGCAACCCTATGCTTGACCGGTGAAAGGGGAGGGATAGATGATGGACGAGGGAAAGACGGAGGAATAGACATAATTACTATAAAATATTAAGTTAACATAAATTATAAATAATTATATCAACCACAGCAATTAAAATCAACTAAAAAAGCCATTTAAACCATTCGATTTAAAGGGCTTTCTCGAGAAGAAATTCAGAGCTTGCCGCTTTACTTCTCCGGAGTCATTTGGCTCATTGGTTGATTATTTCATCCATTCTCGCCGTCATTTCATTGTGTGTCTCGAGTTGCTTCGGAGTCATGTGTGTTTAGCGGGGTTAGCAATGAAATCATTCAGTTGTTCCTTAATTTTTAGCCGTTGTTCTTCGAGTGGTTTCTTTCCGATAATTGCACCACATACTAACGATACAACAATTGTGCCACCGAAGGCAACGCCGCCCCATTTTGCTACGGCCGCCGAATTGGCCAACCAGGCGGTAGAGGTGGCTGTGGTTGTTCCAACTGCACTGTAGATACCAGCCGCGCAGCAAGGCTAAGGAGCGCTCCTAGAGCTACCGCAGTTGCGAGGCAGAAGGTTATTTGCACTGCGGTCATCACTTTACCATTTTGCTTTGGGGAAATCCCTAGTTTATTATACCAATGTTGTTGACCATTAGTTGGATTGAGAGCCATTTTTATTCCCCTAAATTATTTGTTTTCAAGTATCAAGTATCTGTTTAAGTTTTAGACAAGGGAGGCTTGGGCTGCGTCACTTTCGTTTTGATAGCTTTCGACCAACGCTTTTTGACCCGGAGTCATGTTTGCTCTCATCTCAGCATCTGTCATGTTTCTAAGCCTGGAAATTGATCGGCACTCGCTAACTATGGCATACAGAATAAGACTACCAATTGTGCCACCGAAGGCAACGCCGCTCCATTTTGCTACGGCCGCCGAATTGGCCAACCAAGCGGCAGAGGTGGCTGTGGTCGTTCCAACTGCACTAAAGATACCAGCCGCAGCTAGGCTAAGGAGCGCTCCTAGAGCTACCGCGGTTGTGAGATAGAAGGATATTTGCAGTGCTGTAACACTTGCAGGATTTTTTTGTGGGTGAAAATTTAATCTGTTTGCTAGGCCGGTACAGTTCATTTTTATTCTCCTAAATTAGAGGTTTTTATGATGTTTCAGCTCTTATTTTATCAAAACATAGTTTTATTAAGAAAGGAAAAGCATACCAATTCGTTGATTAAAAATATTTATATTATAAAACGAATGCCGACCCTCAGACATCTACAAACTCTTTTTTTGAATGGTTGCGGTTTTAGCTCTCAAAGGGCTAGAGTTTCTCTCTAATCATGCTGCTTCTGATCGATAATTACGACTCCTTCACCTACAACATTGCCCATGCTTTTGAAGAGCTGGGGCAGTCGGTGATGGTGGTACGCAATGATAGCGGCCCGGTTGAGGGTTGTTTTGATCACCATCCTGACTATTTGGTGATTGGGCCAGGACCAGGCACTCCTGAGAGCGCTGGGATTTCCCGTGCATGCGTGGAGCGGGGGCTTGGCTCTCTGCCTATTTTAGGGATCTGCCTGGGCCATCAGGTGATCGGCGAACTCTTCGGTGGACTAACGGTGCGTGCCAAAAGGGCGATGCATGGAATGACCTCGCCGATTTTCCATCGCAATCAGAAGCTGTTTCACGGTCTTACGCAAGGTTTTTCCGCGACTCGCTATCACTCGCTGATTTTGGAGAGAGAGAGCTTTCCCGAGGAGTTGGAGATTACAGCGGAGACCGAATCGGGAGAGATTATGGGTTTCCAACATCGTTCGGAGCTGCTTTTTGGCGTCCAGTTTCATCCGGAGTCGATCGCGACTCCCGAAGGTAAGCTTCTATTACAAAATTTCCTGAACACTACGTGAGCCCGGTTGTTAACCTGCTCTAAACCAAACTCTTGAGATGAATCAGGTTTTTTGACAGAGCAATGGATCGCGGAAGCGATCAAACTCTTTGCAGCCCCGCGTGCAGCGAAGCGGAACGTGGGGTTCTGGGGGTTTCTGAGAGACGAGCCCCGGCAGGGGCGAAACAACTTTTACAGATTCTTTCGCCCCCGCCGGGGCTCAACAACTCTTATCTTGTCCCTACCCCGCGTTCCAGCGAAGGCCTTCGGCCAACGCTTTCACACGGGGCTGATTAGAGTTTGATCGCTACCGCGATCATTCACGAAATTTTTTGGATCCAACTCGATCTCATAGATTTAATGACCGAGCTCGCGTCTTCTTAAAAATTTTTTAAAGTTCAGAGAGGCAATTCAGAAAATTTATAATAGCATTTGTTTTACTTTGTCAATTTTGAATTGGTTCGGTATAATTGAACTGTAAAATTAATAAACGAGGTTTGTATGTGTAATAATCCTTTTGTGAAGGGTATGGGTGGGCAAGTCAATAACACAGCTCTAGATTGGAAAACGGCAGACGCTGTTGTCAAACAAGATCGTAACTATCGAATAACGGTTCTTGCCGTGGGGATCATTGTTGGAGTTTCTGCCTTTGCCGGAGGTTTAGTGCTATTCATTCCGGCGATGAATTCTAGTTTTGCATTGGCCTTGGGAGATTGTGGGCTTTGGGCTGGAGGGTTGGTTTTGGCGATGTGTTCAGGGGCCATGTTGAGCTCTTATCCCACACTAGGTCTTGATTCATATGTGGGCGCACAGAGGAATATTCTGATCGCCAACTTCAAAGCCAAGCCTAAACAGCTTACACAATTTACACCACTTTCAGCTCTGCTCCGCTATGGATATATCTCACGTGAGCTTGCCAATAAATTGAAGGACTACCAAGCATTAAATGCAGAAGTTGGAAAAGAGCGAGCACTCTATTCTTCTGTCGAAAATTCGCAAGAAGGATTTCTGGCTCCTTTGCAAGCAAAAGAGAAAACTCGTGATGAGTTGTATCAAGCAGTGATAAACCTCACAACGCAGGGTCATTTAGCTGTGACTCCTTTCGATGCGGAAAATGCCTCACATTCTGAAGTCGGAGCCTAGATAGGAGAGCCGAGCTTCTTGGCTATTGATTAGTTCATCGACGGCGCCGGAGAGAAAGACTTTGCCGTCGCGCATCAGATAGCTCTTATCGGCGATGGAGAAGATTTCGCGGGCGTTGTGGTCGGTGATCAGGATGCTGATATTCTTTTTGGCGAGGTGACGTATCATCTCCTTGACATCGTGAACGGCGATGGGATCGATGTTGGCAAAGGGCTCATCGAGGAGGAGGAAGGTGGGATTGGTCACGAGGGCGCGGGTGATTTCCAGTCTTCGCCGCTCTCCACCGGAGAGTGAGGCGGCTCTTTTATCGGCATGCTTTTCGAGGTTGAGTTCTTGGAGCAGGGTGTGGAGCCGCTTATGCCGTTCGGCTTTCGTCAAGGAGAGGGTTTCCAAAATACAGAGAATATTTTCCGCGACGGTGAGCTGGCGAAAGACGGAGGGTTCTTGAGCCAGGTAGCCCATGCCCATGCGAGCCCGTTTGTAGATGGGCTTGTGGGTGATCTCTTGGTTTTGGAAGATGACCTGGCCTTTGTCGGGCCTAATCAATCCCATGGTCATGTAGAAGGCGGTGGTTTTTCCGGCTCCGTTGGGGCCGAGAAGTCCGACGATCTCTCCCTCTTTGACCTCAAAGCTCAGTCCATCGACCACTTTTCTGCCACCATAACTTTTTTCTAGATTGACGACTTTGAGCATCACGCACCCTTAAATTGATTTTTGATCTTTTCTAACTCATCGGACTTAAAAACAAAACGGACATTTCCAATTCCTTCAATGGATTGTCCATTGTCCAGAGCTAGAATGGCAGGGGCTACCATTTGGATCTCCTTTTCTTTGTCGAAAAAGAGCACTTTTGATTTGCTCGTCAATAGCAACCGTTTTTCGTTGGGGTAGTATTCAGCCCAATCGGCCAAGGCGTACTGGGCTGCTTCTGCCCTGATCATTCTCACATTTCCCTCAAGAGTGATCTTTGTTGGCCGGAAGGTTCCCTCTATCTCTTCGCCATCGCGAAGTAGGATCGCTTTTTCTGCCATCACGGTGCCAAAGCCGCTCTCTATGATCACATCGCCGATTAGTATGATCCGATCACCATCGTAGTGCGCGGATTCTGATTGCACGGTCATCTCTTCGGCAAAAAGTGTGGTGAAGAGACATAAGGCGAGTAAGAGTTTTCTCATAGCATCTCTCGCTCAGGGTCAAAGGTGGCCTTCAGTGAGTGGGCTTGGAGGTCAAACTTCTCGCCTTTAAAAGCAAATTCGACACTTCGTGCGGTGCCAGACATCAGAAAGTCTGTCTGCTCCAGGGCCGAAGGTGGTTCATGACCTTCGAGTTTGTATTTCCAGAGTTTCACATCTTCGGCAACGAAGAGCTGGGAGGCGTAGTTGTAGGTTGCTTTATCTGCTTGGATATAGCGAATCAACTGCATCGGGGTGAGTTCTGGGGTTGATGGGTCGACCCACGAGGCAGGATCATCAGGACTAGCATGGCGCAAAAGTAGTCGCCCGTCCTCTTGTTGGATCGCCTCTCGACCATCGGGAAGAAGGTAGAAGCGCTCTTCTTGGACGATGCAGTGGACAACACCCATCTTCTCCACGACTTTGATCTGGTTATCTTCAAAATAGAAAGAGAGCTCGGAATCCTCGCTCTTGATCTGGCAGAAGATGGGGTCTTTGTTGTTAAACCAGAGCTGTTTACAAACCCCTTGGCGGGTTTGTTGGGAGATGGAGGTCAGATGATTCTCTTTGGATGGATTGCTGCTTTCAAGCAGCTCTTCATAGGCGATATAGTC